>NZ_JBFANM010000001.1:0-268423 GCF_040674815.1 Nonomuraea sp. NPDC049709 | reverse complement strand
GACGGGAGCCGGCCGGTCGGGAGCCGGCCGGACGGGAGCCGGCCGGACGGGAGCCGGCCGGACGGGAGCCGGCCGGACGGGAGCCGGCCGGACGGAGGCGGAAGTCGGAGGCGGAAGTCGGGGGGAAACGGCCGGATGAGAGTAGCCCGGCCGGCGGTGCTGGGCTGCTGGCGGCGCGCATGTCAACACAGTCCTGGATGATCTACGCACCGCCATTTGCGCCGTCGCGCACGCCTGACCCCGGCCTCGCCACGCCCCTGCCAACGACAGCGACCGCCACGCGACTCCACGGTCACCGCCATCAGCACGCCATCGACACCGCAAGCACTCAAACGCACCCGACGACGTTCTACCCGTCACCACTCAGGGCGCAAGGCCGGTATCGCGCCGGCCCGGTTCGTCGTGCCTGCAGTTCACACTGTCCATCGCGCGTGGCAGACAGCACCTCACGACGCCCCCGTGGCAGGCGCCCATCCGGCGCCCGCCCAGCCTCACTGGCTGGCGGGCCGGCCAGGCCGCCGTACTCCCCTGCCCCGTCGCAAGCGTCACGGAGGTCACGTGAGACCCCCGCCCGTCGTGGCGTGCCTGGCGGGCGCCCAGTCCTCCGTACGCGCCCGACTCGCCTCGCCCTACTCCTCGCCACACCTCATCGCCGCCGCCCAGCCCAACCCCCTCCTGAGCCAACTCCTCGGGCATGCTCGCACGACCCCCGCGCCCCGGCCACCGACCGAGACCGAAAGAAGGCCTGAGGCAGGCCCGGCGGCCGGAGTGTTCAGGCCGTCGCCGAAGCTGCCGTGCGGCCTGCCCAGAGGGAGAAGCGACACCGGCTCAGAGAAGGATCCCCCAAGGGAAGGTCAGGCGACCATGGCGCGGTGGGCGATCTCGCGGGCCGCGTCCATGTACGCCATCGCCCCGCTGGACCCCGGATCGTACGTCATCACCGACTGCCCATAGCTGGGCGCCTCCGACAGCCGGACGCTGCGCGGGATCACCGTGTTGAGCACCGTGTCCCCGAAGTGCGCCCGCACCTCGTCCGCCACCTGCGAAGCCAACCGGGTACGGCCGTCGTACATCGTCAGGACGATGGTCGAGAGCCGCAGCGTCGGGTTGAGGTGAGCCTTGATCAGGTCCACGTTCCTGAGGAGCTGACCGAGGCCCTCCAGGGCGTAGTACTCGCACTGGATCGGGATCATGACCTCGTCCGCGGCCACCAACGCGTTGACGGTCAGGAGGCCGAGGGAGGGCGGGCAGTCGATGATGATGTAGTCGAAGTCCATCGCCTCGTACGCCGCCAGCGCGCGCCGAAGGCGGGCCTCTCTGGCAACCAAGGAGACCAGCTCGATCTCGGCACCCGCCAGGTCGATCGTGGCCGGGGCGCAATAGAGGTTCGGCATTTCCGGCACCTGCTTGACGATGTCCGCCATGGGCAGGTCGTCAACAAGCACCTGGTACACATCTGGAACGTCACCGCGGTGCTCCGTGGCCAGAGCCGTGGAGGCGTTGCCCTGCGGGTCGAGGTCCACCACAAGGACGCGCTGGCCATGCATGGAAAGGGCGGCGGCGATGTTGACCGAGGTGGTCGTCTTGCCCACGCCACCCTTCTGGTTGGCCACCGCGATCACTCTCGTCTTGGCCGGGCGCGGCCAGATGCCGTCTCCGTCGCCAGCTGTCTCGCCGGGCTGAGCGGCCGTCTGGGTTGCAGATGTTTCACGTGAAACCACTGAGCTGAGCGCCTCTCGTACCAACGGCGAATCACCGGGGTTCAGGGGGGTCTGGGTCACGATGGCCATCCTTTCAACCAGTGGTGTGCCGGTGCCGGGAATTTGCTGTCGCGACACGCCCATTTCGGGCCAGCCAACCCCGGTTGGACTCTCAGACGGACGGCTGTCCGGCCAGCCAAGACCGCTTGACGCGACTGGCACAACCGTCACCTCCTTCGTCGCCGCCTATCTCGCTCCGGCGCGCGACCCGCTACCACCCGAACCAATGTTGCAGGCGGCTCGACCTTACCGTGCCCGACGGTCACAAGCTCGGCCGTTCGGGCTCCGCTGGCCCGCAATTGCGCCTCCGCCTCGGCGAGCTCGCCGGCGGCCCGCTCCCCCTTCATGGCGATCAGCTCGCCGCCCTCACGGAGCAGCGGCATGGCCCATGTCAGGAGGCGCTCGAGCGGCGCCACCGCACGAGCGCTGGCGACGTCGAACTCACGTTTGCCCGCCAGCTCCTCGGCCCGGCCGCGCAGCACCTCGACGTTGTCCAGCTTGAGCGCCTCGACGCATTCCTCCAGGAACACGGTACGGCGCAGCAACGGCTCCAGCAGCGTCACCCTGATGTCCTGCCGGACGATGGCCAGGACCAACCCGGGCAGCCCGGCACCGGAGCCGATGTCCACCAGCTGTACGTCCGGCGGCACGACCTCGGCCACGACCGCGCAGTTGAGCAGGTGGCGATCCCAGATCCGCGGCACCTCCCGCGGACCCAGCAGCCCGCGGACGACACCGGGGCCCGCCAGCAGCTCGGCGAACGCGTTGGCACGATTCCAAGCCTCCCCCGCGAAGACGTCCCGCGCTATGTCCGGCGGCTCCGGAAGCTGATCGCTCACTGGTCGGTGGCCCTTTCTGGGGCTGGTGGCCCTTTGATCGGCGTGTCGGCACGGGATCGTCGCCCGGCTTCGATAATTCAGGGACAGGTCTAAGGATTCGAGTCCGGTCTCTACCCAAGGCTAAGGGTGAGATCACAAGGGAAGACTAGCGGGCCAGGGTAAAGGTGGCCTGTGAGCGCGCCGTCCGCACGGCTCCGCGCGGGAGCGTTAACAACGACATGTCCGCATATAAGAGCGCATAAGCACAGCAGGCGCCTACATGGGCATGAAGGCATACAAATGCGAAACGGCCGTCTACCCCGCGCGACAGCGGGCAGACGGCCGGATCGAAGACAGGTGGCGGGCATCGAGTGGAGCCACCACGCCCTCAGGCGACGAGGCGAACCCACCGGCCCTCAGGCCGGCATCACCACGACGTACCGCTGCGGCTCCTCGCCCTCGGACTCGCTCCGGAGCCCGGCGGCGGCCACCGCGTCGTGAACGATCTTCCGCTCGAACGGGGTCATCGGGTGCAGCGACTTCGGCTCCCCCCGCTCCTTGACCTGGCTGGCGATCTCGGTGCCGAGCTTGGTCAGCTCCGCCCGCCGGCGCTCGCGGTAACCGGCCACGTCGAGCATCAGCCGCGAACGCTCCCCCGTCTGCCGGTGCACGGCCAGACGGGTCAGCTCCTGCAGCGCCTCCAGGACCTCTCCCGCGGGCCCGACCAGCTCAGTGCCCTTGAGCCCCACGACGGAGACCAGGGCGCGGTCGCCCTCGACGTCCATGTCGATGTCGCCGTCGATGTCGGCGATGTCGAGAAGGCCCTCGACGTAGTCGGCAGCGATCTCGCCCTCCTGCTCCAGCGCAGTGAGATCAGGAGCCTTCTCCTGCTCGGCCTCGGTCATGGCCGGCCTCTCCTTCGTGTTCAAGACTTCTTGCTGCCGGTGCGCTTGCTGCGGGACTGCCTGCTCGGCTGCTGCCTGATGATCTTAGGCTCCGGAGGGGGCGGAGGGGCCTGTTCTTCCGGAGTGGTCTTGCGAAGTTTCGCGAGCAGACCGGGCTTCTCCTGAACCGGGATCACGTTGCCCTTGGCGTCGTACTGCGGCATCGGGTGCCGGCTGTAGAACCAGTGCTGCTGACCGAGCGTCCACACGTTGGTGGTGACCCAGTACAGGATCAGACCGAGCGGGAAGTTCAGGCTGAAGAACGCGAACAGCGGCGAGATGTACATCAGGATCTTCTGCTGCTGCGCCATGGGGTTGTCCGGCATCTGAGCGATGGAGCGGGTCACGCTCTGCCGGACGGTGAGGAACGTGGTCAGCGAGCTGACCGCGACGAAGATCGCCAGGACCACCTTGGTCTGTACGACACCCGCGTCGAAGCCCGCGATGTCCGCGGAGGACATGAAGAAGTTGGCGGGCAGCGGCGCGCCGAAGATGTGCGCGGACCGGGCGCTGTCGACCAGCTCCTTGGTCATGCCGTACTTGGCGTGACCGTTGGCCATGTTCTGCAGCACAGTGAACATGGAGATGAAGATGGGGAACTGGGCGACGACAGGGAGGCAGCCGCCGAGCGGGTTGGCGCCCGCGCCCTGGTAGAGCGCCATGACCTCCTGGTTCATGCGCTGCTTGTCGTTCTTGTAGCGCTTACGCAGTTCCTGAACCTTGGGGGCGAGCTCCTGCATCTTCCGCGACGAGCGCATCTGCTTCAGGAAGAGCGGGAAGATCAGGATCCGCATGAACACGGTAAGCGTGATGATCGTCAACGCCCAGGTCAGCCCGCTGTCCGGGTTGAGGACCGTGCTGTATGCAGTATGGATCCAGATGATGACTTGGGCTACGGCTTGGTACAGCCAGCTCAGCCAGGACAGCTCCACCGAGCTATCTCCCTTGCGTTTCGTGGGACCGGACCGGGCGTGGGGGCACCGGGTCTATACCTCCGGGATGGAATGGGTGGCACCGCCCGATGCGCCGGACAGTCAGCCATGTGCCGCGCAATGCTCCATGTACGGCAATCGCCTCGAGTCCGTAAGCACTACACGACGGATAGAACCGGCAGCGTGGACCGAGCAGCGGGCTGATGAACGCCCGATAGAACCGGATGGGGATGATGAGCACCCGAGCAGCGAGGCTCGGTGCCACCCCTAGCGGTTGCTCCGTCATATTTGTCCACCCGTCGAGGACTCGCGCCGCCTGAGCAAACGATCCAGCGCGACGTCGAGTTCGGCGGCCAGTTGCTCGAATCGCGCGGACGCGGCCGGTGGGTTGGCGCGTACCACAAGCAGGCTACCTCGCGGCAGCCGGTCGAGACGGTCCCGCATCAGGTGTCGGAGCCGTCGTTTGACCTTGTTCCGGGTCACGGCGCCACCGACGGCCTTGCTCACCACGAAACCCACCAGAGGTTGGTCTTCCCCGGAAATGGTGAAATGCACCACGAGAGTCGGGCGACCGGCGCGTTTGCCGCGCCTGACCGCCGCCTCGAACTCCTCCCCGCGTCGCATGCGGGATTGACGGGACAGCACCGTATACGTCTAACGCCCGCCGGCGTGAACCGCCGGCGGGCTGTTGTCGCGCAGGGCGATCAGGCCGACAGCTTCTCGCGGCCCTTACGGCGACGAGAGGCGAGGATGGCGCGACCGGCCCGGGTGCGCATCCGCAGCCGGAAGCCGTGGGTCTTCGCGCGGCGACGGTTGTTCGGCTGGAAAGTACGCTTGCTCACGGGTGGGCTCCAGGCTTGATGGTGCGCCGCGGGGGCGCCTAACACACATGGGTGGCCTGCCAAAGAAGCGAGGGCACGCGAAATAGCCGTCGCGTGACAAGCCGACCGTCGTACGTTACGGGCCAAGCACCGCCCAGGTCAAACCGGACGGGTCATCCACTATTCCACAGGCCACTTTTCCACCGGTGGCCCCACGTCCACAGTATGTGCACCCTCGTGCCACTAGGCTGTGGACAACGTCTTGAACACAGCTGTGCACATAGATACTGTCGGCCCTTCCGGGCCCGCTCAACCCCTGTGGACAGCTTGTGGATCTCCTGTGGAGGGCGTGGGCGGGAAGCCCGGCCGCCACGTGTGGACGAAGGGGTCGCCGAGCATCGTGGGCGGCCGTGCCATGTGGATAAACGATCGCGGGGGGCCGCGAGAGGAAGGAGGGGGAGCCGCACCATGAACGGTGTCGACCTCGGCACGGTATGGGCGAGGGCCCTGGGCAACTTCCTCAACGAGAACGTGCCGATCCAGCAGCGCACCTGGCTGTCGATGGTGCGTCCGATCGCGCTGGCCAACGACACGATCGTGCTCGGCGTCCCCAACGACTTCCTCAAGGACCTCATCGAGGGCAAACTGCGCCCGCTGGTCGCGCACGCGCTGTCGCAGGAGCTCGGCCGGACCATGCGGCTGGCCGTGATGATCGACACGACGGCCCCGGAGCAGTCGGCCGTCGACCCCCATCAACAGCCTGTGACTCAGAGTTATCCCCAAGGTGTGGAGAGTCAGCTGCGTTATGCACAGCCGGTGCAACCGCAGCACAACCAGGCTTCCGAGCCGCCGCAGTTCTATTCTCCACAGCCGGAGCCACCCCAGATATCCACCGAATATCCACAGCCGGGCTTCTCTTTTGAACAGGCGCAGCCGTACACACCGCCTGTGGAGAAGACGCCGGAACCGGCGCCGAACCGGTGGGAGGCGAAGAGCAACAAGCCCAGCGAACCGGCCAGGCTCAATCAAAAGTACACATTTGAGACATTCGTCATCGGTGCCAGCAACCGGTTCGCCCATGCGGCGGCCGTGGCCGTGGCCGAGTCGCCGGCGAAGGCGTACAACCCCCTCTTCATCTATGGAGACTCGGGGCTGGGGAAGACGCACCTGCTGCACGCGATCGGGCATTACGCCCAGAGCCTCTACGACGGCGCGCGGGTCAGATACGTGAGCTCCGAGGAGTTCACCAACGACTTCATCAACAGCATCCGCGACCACAAGGCCGACGGGTTCCGCGGCCGCTACCGGGCGATCGACATCCTGCTCGTGGACGACATCCAGTTCCTGGAGGGCAAGGAGCAGACGCAGGAGGAGTTCTTCCACACCTTCAACACGCTGCACAACGCCAACAAGCAGATCGTCATCTCCAGCGACCGGGCGCCCAAGCAGCTCATCACGCTGGAGGACCGGCTGCGCAACCGGTTCGAGTGGGGCCTGATCACCGACGTCCAGCCGCCGGAGCTGGAGACCCGCATCGCCATCCTCAGGAAGAAGGCCATCCAGGAGGGCCTGGCCGCGCCGCCCGAGGTGCTCGAATACATCGCCAGCCGCATCTCCACCAACATCCGCGAGCTCGAGGGCGCGCTGATCAGGGTGACCGCGTTCGCCAGCCTCAACCGGCAGGGCGTCGACCTGCAGCTGGCCGAGGTGGTGCTGAAGGACCTGATCACCTCGGAGTCCGACACCGAGATCACGATCGCGGCCATCATGAGCGAGACCGCCCAGTACTTCGGCATCAGCATCGACGATCTGTGCGGCACCTCGCGCAGCCGGGCACTCGTCAACGCCCGGCAGATCGCCATGTATCTGGCGCGCGAGCTGACCGAGCTGTCGCTGCCGAAGATCGGCCAGCAGTTCGGCGGCCGCGACCACACCACCGTCATGCACGCCGAGCGCAAGATCCGGTCGCTCATCGCGGAGCGCAGGTCGATGTACAACCAGGTCAACGAGCTGACAATGCGGATCAAGCAGACACAGCGTGGATCTTGAAGTCATACACAGCCTGTGGAAAACACTGTGGACCAGCGCAAACGCGAAAAGACGGCCGACGTTCGCCCCACAATGCCGGGAAAAATCCGTCCACATTGGTTGGGGACAGTGCTGGGGACATCCTGGGGAGAACTTGGGGACTACCAGTGGACAACGTGTGGACGGACTGTGAACAGTCGATCTGGGGCTCCAAAAGCGCCCCTTTTACCCCGTGGACAACCTGTGGAAACCTCGTGGATAACCCCCGGTTGGCCGTGGATGAAGGCACCAAGATCTGGGGACGGCCTGTGGGCGAAGAATCTCCATCCCCAGGCGCGAGAGTTCTCCCCAGGCTTCACCCACATCCCCAGTGGATGAAAATAGGGCCGCTGACCAGCAAGGACGCCGGTTGTCCACAGTTCCCACAGCCCCTAGTGTGATGACCTCTTATCTCTCTAACTAAGAAACTCAAAGACCCATAGAGGGGTTCTCCCGGAGCGCGAGTCCGGGAGGGTGGATCCTTGAGATCCTTGAATCAACGACGAACCCAGGAGGCTGATGACCGTGATGTTCCGAATCGAGCGAGACGTCCTCGCTGAGGCGGTGGCATGGACGGCACGCAGTCTTCCGGCGCGTCCGTCGGTGCCCGTACTCGCCGGCATGCGCCTGGAGGTCACGGAGGAGCAGCGGCTCAAGCTGTCCGGCTTCGACTACGAGGTCTCCGCCGAGGTGACGCTGGAGCTCCACACCGGCGAGCCCGGCGTCGTCCTGGTCTCGGGCAAGCTGCTCGCCGAGATCACGCGCGCGCTTCCCGCACAGCCTGTGGATTTCGTGGTGGAAGGCGCCAAGGCGGTCGTCACGTGCGGCAGCGCGCGATTCACACTCCTCACCATGCCTGTGGAGGACTACCCCTCCCTCCCGGCTATGCCGCCGGCCGCGGGCCGGGTCGGGAGCGACGTGTTCGCCTCGGCCGTGGGCCAGGTCGCCGTCGCCGCGGGCCGGGACGACACGCTGCCGATGCTCACGGGCGTACGCATGGAGATCGAGGGCGACACGGTGACCCTCGCCGCGACCGACCGCTACCGGCTGGCCGTACGCGAGCTGAAGTGGCAGCCGGGCCAGCCCGACTTCGCCGCCATCGCGATGATCCCCGGCAAGACGCTCGCCGACACGGCCAAGGCCCTGGGCGCGACCGGTGCCGAGGTGGAGGTCGCGCTCAGCTCGGCCGGCGGCACCGGCGAGGGCATGATCGGCTTCTCCAGCGCCGGGCGGCGTACGACGACCCGCCTGCTCGACCCCGAGTTCCCCAAATACCGCTCGCTGCTGCCCACCGAGTTCTCCGCCCGCGCGGACTTGTCCACAGGCCCGTTCGTCGAGGCGGTCAAGCGAGTGGCCCTGGTCGCCGAGCGCAACACCCCGGTACGCCTGGCGTTCAGGAGCGGCGAGGTCGTCCTGGAGGCCGGCAGCGGCGACGAGGCGCAGGCCGTGGAGGCGCTGCCGGTGGACTACGAGGGCGAGGAGATGAACATCGCCTTCAACCACCAGTTCCTGCTGGAAGGGCTGGGGGCGATCGACTCCGACGTCGCGCGGCTGCAGATGACCACATCGACGAAGCCCGCTATCCTCACCGGTGGCAAGCCTGTGGAGGACGGAGCCGTCACCGACTACCGTTACCTGATCATGCCCATCCGCCTGTCAGGCTGAACCTGTCATCGGGGATGATGGAAGTCTGACAAGGGGGTAGGAGACATGCAGATCGGCATGGTCGGACTCGGCAAGATGGGCGGCAACATGGCCGAGCGCCTGCGCCGCGGTGGCCACGACGTCGTCGGTTACGACCGCGATCCCGCCATCAGCGACGTGGGCAGCCTGAAGGAGCTCGTGGAGCGCCTGGAGGCGCCGCGCGCGATCTGGGTCATGGTTCCCGCCGGCAAGCCCACCCAGACCACCGTCGACGACCTCGGTGAGCTGCTCAGCGAGGGCGACATCGTCGTCGACGGCGGCAACTCCCACTACGTCGACGACCAGAAGCACGCCGCCGAGCTGTCCACGAAGGGCATCGGTTTCGTCGACTGCGGCGTCAGCGGCGGCGTCTGGGGCCTGAAGAACGGCTACGCGCTCATGTGCGGCGGCGACAAGGCCAACGTCGACCGGCTCATGCCGATCTTCGAGACGCTCAAGCCCGAGGGCGAGGACGGCTTCGTCCACGCGGGCGAGGTCGGTGCCGGGCACTTCGCGAAGATGGTCCACAACGGCATCGAATACGGCATGATGCAGGCGTTCGCGGAGGGTTGGGAGCTGCTCGAGGCCTCCGACGTCGTCAAGGACGTCAAGGGCTCGTTCAGCAGCTGGCGCACCGGCACCGTGATCCGTTCCTGGCTGCTCGACCTGCTGGTGCGGGCGCTGGACGACGACGAGCACCTCGAACAGCTCCGCGGTTACGCACAGGACTCCGGCGAGGGCCGGTGGACGGTCCAGGCGGCCGTGGACCACGCGGTCCCGCTGCCGGTCATCACCGCCGCGCTCTATGCGAGGTTCGCCTCCCGCCAGGACGACTCCCCGGCGATGAAGGTCGTGGCGGCGCTGCGCAACCAGTTCGGCGGCCACGCCATCACCTCGGCGGAGGGCAGCACCGGCAAGGGCGCCGACGCGCCCGGCGCTGACGTGACGCCGCCGCGCGAGATCGATCGCTAACGGTTTTCCACAGGAACGCATGCCGGTGACCCCGGTGACCCGCGGGGCCCACTAACCTTCGTGGGGTGCATGTCGCCCACCTCTCGCTGACCGACTTCCGGTCCTACGCGTCCGTGGAGCTCGGCCTGGAGCCGGGCGTCACGGCGTTCGTGGGGCCCAACGGCCAGGGCAAGACCAACCTGGTCGAGGCCCTCGGCTACGTCGCGACGCACTCCAGCCACCGGGTGGCGAGCGACGCGCCGCTCGTGCGGCAGGGGGCCGCGCGGGCGATCGTGCGCTGCGCCGTCCAGAGGGACGACCGGCGGGCGCTGATCGAGCTGGAGATCAACCCGGGCCGGGCCAACCGCGCCCGGCTCAACCGCTCCCCCGTGCCCAGGGCCCGCGACGTCGTCGGCCTGCTGCGCACGGTGCTGTTCGCGCCCGAGGACCTGTCGCTGTCCAAGGGCGACCCGTCCGAGCGCCGCCGCTTCCTCGACGACCTGCTGGTGGCCAGGACTCCCAGGTTCGCCGGCGTGCGCGCCGACTACGACCGGGTGCTCAAGCAGCGCGGCGCCCTGCTGCGCACGGCCGCGCAGGCCCGCAGGGGCGCCAGGAGCTCCCGGCGGCAGGAGAGCGACAGCGGGTTCGCCTCGGCGGGCGCGGGAGACGTGCTGAGCACCCTGGAGGTGTGGGACGCCCACCTCGCCCGGCACGGCGCGGAGTTGCTGCGGGCGCGGCTGGAGCTCATCGAGGCGCTGCGCCCGCTGGTGGCCGGGGCCTATGCCGCGCTGGCCCCGGCGAGCGCTCCCGCGACGCTGGCCTACCGCAGCACGTTGTCCACAGGTGGGGATGCGGCCGAGGGTGAATCGGAGGGCGAAGTCCCCGGTGAGCGGGGATCTTTCGATACACAGACGTTATCCACAGACTTGGGGAAAACCCTTGAAGAACGTCTGCGGGAGCGGCTATTGGAGGTCCGCCCGGCGGAGCTCGAACGAGGCGTGACGCTCGTCGGGCCGCACCGCGACGACCTGGTCCTCGGGCTCGGCGATCTGCCCGCCCGGGGCTACGCCAGCCATGGGGAGTCGTGGTCGTTCGCACTGGCGCTGCGGCTGGCCGCCTATGACCTGCTGCGGGCCGACGGGGGTGATCCCGTGCTGATCCTCGACGACGTGTTCGCCGAGCTCGACAGCCAGCGCAGGCGGCGGCTCGCCGAGATCGTCGCGCCGGCCGAGCAGGTGCTGATCACGGCGGCCGTGCCGGACGACGTGCCGCAGGAGCTGGCCGGGGGCAGGTTCGACGTCGCGGAGGGGAGCGTGACCCGTGTCCGGTGACGACGTGAACGGTTCGTCGAGCGTGCGTCCTGGGTCCGGTGACGGTCAGGCGGGTTCGGCGCGTACCGGGCGTGCTGACGGGCGTGCCGACGGGCCGGCGGGTGCAGCGCGTACCGGGCGTGGTGAGGGCCGGGGCGGGGAGAACGCGACGGCCAAGGGTGTGGCCATGGCCAGGGAGAAGCTCGCGCAGGCCAAGGCCGACGCGGCCAAGCGCGGCCAGCTCCCCCGGCGCGAGCCCAGGCGCAAGAGCAGGGGGCCGAGCCGGGAGGGCGGCGATCCCCAGCTTTTCGGACGCGCGATCGCCGACCTGCTGGCCGATCGCGGCTGGGAGCAGTCGGCGGCGGTCGGCGCGGTGTTCGGGCGCTGGATCGACATCGTCGGCCCTGACCTGGCCGCCCACACCAAGCCCGAGTCGTTCGACGACGGCGAGGTGCTGGTGGTGGCCGATTCGACGGCGTGGGCGACGCAGGTGCGGCTGCTCGCGCGCACCCTCGTACGCCGGCTGAACGAGGAGCTCGGCGACGGAACGGTCAAGAAAGTCAAGGTCAGAGGCCCGCAGAACGCTCCGCGTCCATCAGGTGGATTGCGGGTGACCGGAAGCCGAGGCCCCGGCGACACCTATGGATAGCAGCGTCGAGCTGCTGCCCGCAGCAGGCGCTTCCAGCGCCACGGTTAGGCGCCGAGGGGCGATCAGACAGCCGCAGACGCGAGAAGCCCCCTTTCCGGAGGGGGGATGCTTGGCTGGGGGCAAAACGAGCTAGAGGGCATCACAGGCGCGTTCATTGCCACTTTGGCCCTCCGGAAGCGGTAGAATGAAAAAGGATTCCGGACACGTCCGCTTGCGTGTCACCCCGGCAGCAAGCCGACTCCCCTGGGTGACCGCGCATCGGGGCACTCACGACGGTGACGGGCACGGCAGGGGCAGCTTTTGCAATCGATCGCCTCCCCCGCCGCGTGTCCGCGGCAGGAGGATTTCGCAGTTGTCCTACGACGCTAGCTCAATCACCGTACTCGAGGGGCTTGAGGCGGTTCGCAAGCGCCCGGGTATGTATATCGGCTCCACTGGTGAGCGCGGCCTGCACCACCTCGTCCAGGAGATCGTGGACAACGCGGTGGACGAGGCCCTGGCGGGTTATGCCAGCAGGATCGACATCACGTTGCTCGCCGACAACGGCGTTCGCGTGATCGACGACGGGCGCGGCATCCCCACCGGCATCCACCCGGTGGAGAAGCGCTCCGCCGTCGAGGTCGTGCTGACCACGCTGCACGCGGGTGGCAAGTTCGACAGCCAGTCCTACGCGGTCTCCGGCGGCCTGCACGGCGTCGGCTCGGCCGTCGTCAACGCGCTGTCCACCGCCATGGAGGTGGAGGTCAAGCAGAACGGCCACTACTGGCGCCAGCGCTACGAGCTGTCCAAGCCCACGGCCCCCCTGGCCAAGGGCGAGGAGACCGACGAGACCGGCACCACGATCACGTTCTGGCCCGACCCCGACGTCTTCGAGACCACGACGTGGAACTACGAGACGCTCTCGCGCCGCTTCCAGGAGATGGCCTTCCTCAACAAGGGCCTGACGATCACGCTCACCGACGAGCGTCCTGACCACATCAACGGCGAGTCGCACACCGTCACCTACCACTACGAGGGCGGCCTGGCCGACTTCGTGCAGCACCTCAACGCCAAGAAGGAGCCGGCGCACGCGTCGATCATCTCCTTCGAGGAAGAGGGCGACGGGCTCGCGGTCGACATCGCGATGCAGTGGAACAACTCCTACTCGGAGTCGGTCTACAGCTTCGCCAACGTCATCAACACCGCGGAGGGCGGCACCCACGAGGAGGGCTTCCGCGCGGCGCTGACGTCGATCGTCAACCGCTACGCGCGCGAGCAGAAGTTCCTCAAGGAGGGCAAGGACGACAACCTCTCCGGTGAGGACGTCCGCGAGGGGCTGACCGCGATCATCTCGGTCAAGCTCTCCGACCCGCAGTTCGAGGGCCAGACCAAGACCAAGCTCGGCAACACCGAGGCCAAGTCGTTCGTGCAGAAGGCCTGCAACGACCACCTGCGCGACTGGTTCGAGCGCAACCCCGGCGAGGCCAAGGACATCATCTACAAGTCCCTGCAGGCCTCCCGCGCCCGCATCGCGGCCCGCCAGGCCCGCGACCTGACCAGGCGCAAGTCGCTGCTGGAGTCGGGCAGCGGGTTGCCGGGCAAGCTGGCCGACTGCCAGTGGAACGACCCGGAGAAGTGCGAGCTGTTCATCGTCGAGGGCGACTCGGCCGGCGGCTCGGCCAAGGGCGGCCGCGACTCGCGTTTCCAGGCGATCCTGCCCATCCGCGGCAAGATCCTCAACGTCGAGAAGGCGCGGATCGACAAGGTCCTCAAGAACAACGAGGTCCAGGCGCTGATCACGGCTCTGGGCACCGGCGTGCACGACGAGTTCGACATCGCCAGGCTGCGCTACCACAAGGTCATCCTCATGGCCGACGCCGACGTCGACGGGCAGCACATCAACACGCTGCTGCTGACGCTGCTGTTCAGGTTCATGAGGCCGCTGATCGAGGCCGGTCACGTCTACCTGTCGTGCCCGCCGCTGTACAAGATCAAGTGGGACCGCAAGGGCGAGGACGCCTCCTACGCCTACTCCGACAGCGAGCGCGACGCCGTCATCGCGGAGGGCATGGCCAACGGCAAGCCGGACCCGCGGCCGCGGGACAACGTACAACGCTTCAAGGGTCTGGGCGAGATGAACGCGGGCCAGCTCTGGGAGACCACGATGAACCCGGCGACCCGGCTGCTGCGCCTCGTCACGCTCGACGACGCGGCGCAGGCCGACGACCTGTTCAGCGTGCTGATGGGAGAGGACGTCGAGGCGCGGCGAGACTTCATCATCCGTAATGCCCGCGACGTGCGCTTCCTCGATGTTTAGCCACTAGAAGGACCTTTACCTGTGACGGACGTGAACACCACTCCCCCGGCTGACCGCATCGAGCCTGTGGACATCCAGTCCGAGATGCAGCGCAGTTACATGGACTACGCGATGTCCGTCATCGTGTCCAGGGCGCTGCCGGACGTGCGCGACGGCCTCAAGCCGGTGCACCGCCGGGTGCTCTACGCGATGTACGACGGTGGCTACCGTCCCGACCGCGGCTACTTCAAGTGCGCCCGCGTGGTCGGCGACGTGATGGGCACCTACCACCCACACGGCGACACCTCGATCTACGACGCGCTGGTCCGCCTGGCGCAGTCGTGGTCGCTGCGATACCCGCTGGTCGACGGGCAGGGCAACTTCGGCTCGCCCGGCAACGACCCGGCGGCGGCGATGCGCTACACCGAGTGCAAGCTCGCGCCCATCGCCATGGAGATGCTGCGGGACATCGACAAGGACACCGTCGACTTCCGCCCCAACTACGACGGCAAGTCGCAGGAGCCCGACGTCCTGCCGTCGCGCTTCCCGCAACTGCTGGTCAACGGCTCCGGCGGCATCGCCGTCGGCATGGCCACCAACATCCCGCCGCACAACCTGCGCGAGGTCGCGGCCGCGGTCAAGTGGGCGCTGGAAAACCCCGAGGCCGGTGACGAGGACCTGCTCGAAGCCTCCATCAGGCTGGTCAAGGGGCCCGACTTCCCGACCAAGGCGCTGATCGTGGGCCGGCGCGGGATCGAGGACGCCTACCGCACCGGGCGCGGCTCGATCACCATGCGGGCCGTGGTCGAGGTCGAGGAGGAGAAGGGGCGGCAGGCCCTGGTCGTCACCGAGCTGCCGTACCAGGTCAACCCCGACAACCTCGCCCTGAAGATCGCCGAGCTGGTCCGCGAGGGCAAGCTCACCGGCATCGCGGACGTACGTGACGAGAGCTCCTCGCGGGTGGGGCAGCGCCTGGTCATCGTGCTCAAGCGCGACGCCGTCGCCAAGGTCGTGCTCAACAACCTGTACAAGCACACCCAGCTCCAGGACACCTTCGGCGCCAACATGCTGGCGCTGGTGGACGGCGTGCCGCGGACGCTGCGGCTCGACCAGTTCATCCGGCACTACGTGGCGCACCAGATCGAGGTCATCGTCCGCCGGACGCGCTACCTGCTGCGCAAGGCCGAGGAGCGGGCGCACATCCTGCGCGGCCTGCTGAAGGCCCTGGAGCGGCTCGACGAGGTCATCGCCCTGATCCGGGCCTCGGAGTCCGCCTCGCACGCCCAGCAGGGCCTCATGGCGCTGCTGGAGATCGACGAGGTGCAGGCGCAGGCCATCCTCGACATGCAGCTGCGCAAGCTGGCCGCCCTGGAGCGGCAGGCCATCCAGGACGAGTACGACTCGCTGATGACGCAGATCGCCGAGTACAACTCGATCCTGGCCAGCGAGTCCCGCCAGCGGGAGATCATCAACGACGAGCTCGCCGAGGTCGTCGGCCGCTACGGCGACGAGCGCAAGACCGAGATCATCGCCTACGACGGCGACATGTCGATCGAAGACCTCATCGCCGAGGAAGAGATCGTCGTCACGATCACCCGGGGCGGCTACGCCAAGCGCACCAGGACCGACCTCTACCGGGCGCAGAAGCGCGGCGGCAAGGGCGTACGCGGTGCGCAGCTGCGCCAGGACGACATCGTCGACCACTTCTTCGTCACCACGACGCACCACTGGCTGCTGTTCTTCACGAACAAGGGCCGCGTCTACCGGGTCAAGGCGTACGAGCTGCCCGACGCCGGTCGCGACGCCCGCGGCATGCATCTGGCGAACCTTCTCGCCATGCAGCCCGACGAAACAGTCATGGAGGTTCTCGACCTACGCGACTACAACGTCGCCCCCTACCTCGTCCTCGCCACCCGCAGCGGGCTGGTGAAGAAGACTCGCCTGGCCGAGTACGACTCCCCCAGGTCCGGCGGTCTGATCGCGATCAACCTGCGGGATGACGACGAGGTCATCGGAGCCCGCCTGGTCTCCGAATCCGACGATCTGCTGCTCGTCTCCAGAGGAGCGCAGTCGATCAGGTTCACCGCCTCCGACGAGGCACTTCGTCCCATGGGACGGGCGACCAGCGGTGTTATCGGCATGAGGTTCCTCGAAGGTGACGAACTTCTCGCCATGAATCGGATCGCCGACGGTCAAGATGTGCTTATCGCCACTAAGGCTGGGTACGCAAAACGGACGCCAGTGGAGCAGTATCCAGTTCAAGGACGTGGCGGTAGAGGCGTGCTTACTGCGAAAATCGTATCTTCCCGTGGCAAGCTGGTCGGAGCCGTCATGGTCAACCCAGAGGACGAGGTCTTCGCGATCACGTCCGCCGGCGGGGTGATCCGGACGAGTGCCGGCGAGATCAAGCAGTCCGGCCGCCAGACCATGGGAGTGCGATTGATGAATCTCGCTGAAGGCGACAGCGTGGTGGCCCTCGCCCGGAATGCGGAGTCGATGGAGACTTCGGTGGAGAGTGAGGAAGACGGGGGAGGAGAGTAGTTCATGAGCGCCCAGGGTGGCACCGCCAGGACAAAGGCGGCTTCGGGTAACGGACAGCAGCCGAAGAAGCCCACAGAACCCGAGATCTTCGACGCGGTCGACGAAGGTAAGGACACCTCGCCCGCACAGGGCAGGCCCAGACCGGGCAAGGAGGACAACAAGCCTTCGCCGCCGCAGCAGGCGGGCCCGCCCGGTGCGGGCCCGGGTCCCGGCCCTGTCTCCGGTCCTGTTTCCGGCCCCGGCCCGTCCGGGCCGGGCGCGCCGCCTGCCCCGCCGCAGGGCGGGCAGCAGCCGGAGGGCAACGACACGGTACGCATCCGTCCGTCGCTGGCCACCGAGGCCCCGCCGGCCCTCGAGCTGTCCTCCAAGAAGAAGTCGTCGAACTCAGGCGGGGGCAGGCTCCCCCGCAAGGCCCACCTGGTCCTGCGCCGCGTCGAGCCGTGGTCGGCCATGAAGTTCAGCTTCGTGGTCTCCCTGGTCTGTTTCGTGGTGCTGTTCGTGGCGGTCGCCGTGCTGTACGGCGTGCTGTCGGCCCTGGGCGTGTTCGACTCGGTCGTCGACCTGGTCAACCAGCTCGGCCAGGGCGAGCAGGGGCAGAGCTCGATCCCGATCGACATCGCCTCCTGGTTCGAGCCGGTACGCATCCTCGGCTACACGGCGCTGATCGGGGCCGTGAATGTCGTACTGATCACTGCGCTTTCCACGTTGGGGGCGGTCATCTACAACATCGCCTCTGACCTGGTGGGCGGCGTTGAGGTGACCTTCAGCGAGGCCGAGTAGGCCCGGATGCTCGCGCCGTGCTTTCGATTGGCACGGCGCGAGCAGCCTGCTGGAGGCGGTAAGCTTTTCCTCGTCCGAACAACTGGTTCGCCTCCGTCCGACGGATGCGATAACGTTCGGTGCGCGGGGCTATAGCTCAGACGGTTAGAGCGCTTCCCTGATAAGGAAGAGGTCCCAGGTTCAAGTCCTGGTAGCCCCACAGAGTTTCCCAGTTCAGAGGCCGTTTCCCGGAGATCGGGAGATGGCCTTTTGCTTGTTTGCCACCAGTTTGCCACCAGGATCATTCGGCATCCGGTGACTGGGATCAGTCCACAGCGACAGCAGCCGCATCAGGGCCGGCCGAATCCGTGCAGTCGCCGTGCGCGCCGAGCTGCGACGCCACACACATGGGTGCGCCCTGCAACGCGACATACCGCACACATGTCGCACACATACCGGCCCTTCGTAGCCTTGGCGGCGGATTTCAGCGCCGTTCGCGAGAAAGGGCCACCATGGCATCCTTCACATATACCCGCAGCATGAAAGCCGTCTCCATTCTGAGCGCGTCGCTCGTGGCGGCTTCCGTATTCGGAGCTGCCCCGGCGTCCGCGGCGGGCTCGTGGTCGGTGGAAGCGCCGACACAGGCCACGCAGGTGACCACGCTGGTGCAGAAGGACTTCGGGAGCTACACCCTCCAGCTCCGCTCCGGCAGGTACGGGGGCAAGGGGTGGATCTGGGCGCGGATCACCGACATCGACTCGGACATGGGCGGCGACAATCTCTGGATCAGAGTCCACAATCGCACCAGCAATGCGAAGGTGTCCAAGTGGACGTCGATCAACGGCAAGAGGACGACCTTCAGCGTCGCCTACCGGTACCGCGCTGATCACACGTTCCAGGCCTGCGAGAAGAACAACATCCTGGGTGGCAGCCCGGCCGTTTGCGTCACCCACCGCGTCTGAGAGCCGCCACTCGGGCCGCGTCACGCTTTGATGTTCGCCTTGGACCGGTACTTGTCCGGCCTACGTGGCGTGGCCCCTGGCGTCGAGGGTGGGCTGGGCCTGGCCGTGGAAGTCGGGCATCACGTTTCTGGGCGATGAGCTCGTATGGCCACCCCACGTGAACGCGGCATCCAGGACGGCCTGCGGACGAGCGGCACTGAGATGTTCTACCTGGCCAACGCGGCCATCACATGATCTTCAGATCCATCACGACTGGATGATCACAGTGGTGATCCACCTCAGCCGCCACATCGTGTCGCCACCGAGGGTGTGTCAGTCCGCCAGCGCGAAGCCGGCTGCTGCCTCCGCGTGCAGCCGGGCGCTCGGCAGCAGCGGGATGGCGGTGTCCTTCTCGCTGATCAGGAGCTCGATCTCCGTGCAGCCGAGGATGACGCCTTCGGCGCCGTCGTCCGCGAGATCGGCGACTATCCGGGCGTACGCGTCCCTGGACGATTCCCGGATCACCCCGCGCACCAGCTCGTCGAAGATCACTCGATGGACCAGTTCGCGCTGCTCACGTCGTGGGACGACGACGTCGAAGCCGTGGGCGGCCAGCCGGTCCCGGTAGAAGGGTTGCTCCATGGTGAAGGTCGTGCCCAGCAGGCCGACCTTGCGCATCCCCCTGGCGCGGACCTCGGCGCCCACGGCGTCGGCGATGTGCAGCACGGGCACGCTCGCGGCCCGCGCCACGTCGTCGCTCACCCGGCTGAAGGTGTTGCTGCAGACGAGCAGGACCTCGGCGCCGAGATCCTCCAGTTTCCGGCCCGCACCAGTCAGCAACGTGCTCACCTCGTCCCAGCGGTCGGCGAAGATGAGGTCCTCGACGGTCGTGTAGTCGACCGACCAGATGAGACTGTTGGCGGAATGGCTGCCGCCGAGTCGCTCGCGTACCCGCTGGTTGATGATCTGGTAGTAGATCACCGTCGATTCCCAGCTCAACCCGCCGATGAGACCAATCGTGCGCATGGAACTCCGTTTCGCTAGCTTGTGCCGTCCGGCTGGTCGGTGCCGGCCACGGTGACGGTGCCGCCACTGGCCTGGTCGAGGTCGATGCCGCGCAGGGCATGCACCTGGGCGTCGCCTCGGCCGTAGGTCTTGGTCAGGTCCCGAGCGCTGGTGGCCGGGGCTTCCGTTGCCTCGGACGTACGGGCCCATCGGCGATGCGCCCGACAGTCAGGCGCCGGCCAGCGCACGGGCGCAGGCACTGAGCCCGATCTCGCTGGAGGCCTTGACGAGCACCACGTCTCCCGGTTCGAGAAGCGCGGTGGCCAGCCTGATGGCTTCGGGTACGTTCTCGACGGTGTGGACGGCCACGCCCCGGTCCGAGGATTTCGCCGCCTCCGCCATCGCGAGCGGATCTCCTGCTCCGACCGCGATCAGCACGTCGAAGCGGAGGTCGGCGACGAGCCGGCCGATCTCCGCGTGCCGGGCGCGGGAGGCGTCCGCCTGCTGCCCCATCGCGCCGAGCACGGCGACGGTACGACGGGTGCCGGCCAGGGCCTTGGCCGCCCGCAGCCCGGCTCGCATGGACTCGGGATTGGCGTTGTAGGCGTCGTTGACGATGGTGATGCCGTCAGGTCGTTCGACGATCTCCAGCCGGCCCGCGGAGCGCCGCCGTGCGGCGTTCAGCCCATCGGCGATCTCGGCGGTGCCCAGCCCGAGCGCGGTGGCGACGGCGGCGGCGGCCAGGGCGTTGCTCACCTGGTGCTCGCCTATGAGGTCGAGCTCGACCGGGGCGCGGCCGGAAGGCGTCACCAGCTCGAACGTGGTTCGCGCCCGGCCGTCCATCCGCACGGCTTCGGCTCGCACCTGCGCCTCCGACGACCTGCCGTACAACAGGATCGGGGCCTTGGTGCGGCCGGCCATGCCCATGACGTACGGGTCGTCGGCGTTGAGCAGTGCGAACCCGTCCGCCGGAAGCGCCTCGACCAGCTCGCCCTTGGCCTCGGCCACGTCGGCCAGCCCGGCTCCCATACGCTCCACGTGCGCGGTGCCGACATTGAGCACCAGCCCGATCTGGGGCGGTGCGAGCCCGGTCAGGTACGTCAGGTCGCCCTTCCGGCCTGCGCCCATCTCCAGCACCAGGTATCGGGTGGCGGCATCGGCACGCAGCACGGTGAGCGGCAGCCCGAGCTCGTTGTTGAACGACTTGTCGGTGGCGATCGTCGCGGCGTGCCGTTCGAGCACCTGGGCCAGCAAGTCCTTGGTCGTGGTCTTGCCCACGGAGCCGGTCAGGCCGATCACGGTCGGGCTGATGCGTTCGAGCAGGTGCCTGGCCAGCAGGCCGATCGCGAGCTCGACGTCCTCGACCACGAGTGCGGGCACGCCGACGGGCCTCGATGCCAGCACGGCGACGGCGCCGCTCGCGACGGCACCGGCAGCGTAGTCGTGACCGTCAACGCGGGCGCCGACCGTCGCGACGAACAGGCCGCCAGGCACCACCTCGCGCGAGTCGACCGCCGAGGGCGCCGTCACCAGCGCCTGCGGGTCGCGTACGTCGTGCAGGCTTGCGCCGACGACCTGCGCGATCGTGTTCAGCGTCATGGGGATCATGAGCCGCTCCTGGCGAACGCGAGGTCGATGAGGCGGCGCAGCAGGTCCGGGTACGGGACACCGCTTTCGGCCCAGGCCCTGGCGTAGACGGAACGGGAGGTGAATCCGGGCATGGTGTTGATCTCCAGCACGTACAGGCGTCCCGTGTCCTCCTCGTAGAGGAAGTCGACGCGGGCCAGGCCGTAGCCGTCGATCGCCCGGAAGGAGCGCAGGGACAGCTCGCGCACGTCCTCGGCCACCCGTTCCGGCAGCACGGCAGGGATGGTGGCGATCTCGGCCTGGCTGAGGTACTTGGCCTCGTAGTCGAGCCAGTCGCCGGGCACGAGGAGCTCGCCGGGCACCGAAGCATCGGGCGTGTCGTAGCCGCCGAGCACGCCGCAGATGACCTCGCGAGCGGTCACGCCCTGCTCGACGACGACCACCCGGTCGTAGGTGAGCGCCAGATCCACGCCCACGCGCAGTTCCTCCATGGAGGTGACACGCGAGATGCCGATGGAGGAGCCCATGTTGGCCGGTTTGACGTACATCGGCCAGCCGAGCGACTTCACCAGACCCCAGTGGTCGGTGGTGGTGCGCCACTGGTGCTCGGTGAACCACACATGTGGGGTGACGGGAATGTCCTCCGCCAGGAAGGTGCGCCGCATCGCGACCTTGTTCATGGCCACGGCAGAGGCCATGACGCCGCAGCCCACGTACGGGATGCCCAGCGTCTCCAGGTGACCCTGGACGACGCCGTCCTCGCCGAACGGCCCGTGCAGCACGGGGAAGACCACGTCCGCCAGATCGCGTCGCAGCTCCACCGGCCACCTGCCCTGCCGGTCGATGATGACGGGGACGGGCTCGTACAGATCCCTCGGCAGAGCGTCGAGCACAGCCTGCGCCGACTGCAGCGACACCTCATGCTCGGCGGACGGCCCACCCGCCAGCACAGCCACGCGCACGCGTTCGGTCACGATCAATCAGCCTTCCTCAGCGGGACGGAGACAGCCGGACCCAGCGCTTGGGAACAGGCGCCGGTCAACCCATTCACTGTCGGCCGACCGTGTCCCCGCCTCGTCAGCGCCGTGTCATGGTTGTGTCACGGTCGCGCCGACCGCCGTCATCTCAAGTCGATGAGGCTGGTGGCCTTGAGCCCCGGATGCACGGCGAGCCGGTCATCCCCGATGGACGGCTCGAGGTCCGGGGCGGCCCGCTGCTTCGCTGCGTGGCGGTCCTGGGCCGTTTAAGGGTTGGCTGCGTGTGGTTGATGCTCGGTATCGTGCCGATCGTGGCTTGTCGTATTTCCGAACTGATAATCCCTTGCCGGGATCCGCAACGGCTGGTGGCGTTCTGGTGCGAGGTGCTGGGCTTCATCGTGCTCGACACCGAGGACGCCGGCGCGGTGGAGATCGGGCCGCGGGAAGGGTTCGGCGGATTGCAACCGACTCTGGTCTTCAGTCCCACCACCGAGCCCAAGGCGGGCACGCTGCGGCTGCACTTCGACGTGAACGCCACCGACCGCGATCAGGACGCCGAACTCGAACGCCTCCCGAAGCTCGGGGCGCGCCCGGCCGACATCGGCCAGACCGGCGAGGAGCCCTGGCACGTCCTGGCCGACCCCGAAGGCAACGAATTCTGCCTTCTGCGAGCCCGCCTGAGCTGAGCATCGGCTCGCACCGGCAAACGACCCCTATGTGAGGACTTCGCGCGCATGACGCCGCCTGCTCTTTAGACCTGACACCTTCCCTGCGCATCGGTCGCCGACGACGCCGTCGGCTCTGTTTTCCGTGCTCTTCGTCAGGTCTTCAGAGAGATCATGTCTTCACATCCTCATATCGTGCTGCCCTGGGTGGTGCGGCGCACCCGCCTGCCTCGGCTCGCCCTCCGGTGCGTGGCCTGCCCTTCCGACCGCGCCACCATCGGCAACGGCAGGTTCCGCGTCAATGCCAACGGCAAACTGCTCGACGTCTGGCTCCTGGTCAACTGCGTTTCCTGCGGCCGGACCGGCAAGCTCACCGTCCACGATCGCGTCCCGGTCCGCTCACTGCCCGCTGACCTGCTGGCCGGTTACTCGGCCAACTCGCCTTCCCTCGTCGTGGACACCCTTCTCGACCCGTTGATCGCCCGGCGGAACCGGTTCGCGCTCGATTGGGACGGGTGCTGGGAGCTCGACGCACCTCCCGTTCCCGAGGGTCCGTGGCCCCTTCAGGTCACGGTCACCTTCCACGATCCCGTGCCAGTCCGTCCCGAACGGCTCATCGCTCATGGGTTGGGCATCAGCCGTCATGAGATCACTCGCAGAGTCAAGATCGATATCCCGCTGAACCGCAGGACGACACTGAATTTCTCCTTCGTCCTGGTTTAGTCGGGTCAGTAGGTCCGGGGTGTCGGCGCGACGCTCTCCGCCGAGGCAGACGGACGGCTGTGCTGTTCGTTCTGCCTCGGTCGGGTCGACGCGGACCCAGACGACTGCCATGGCGTGAAGGCGGGGTACGGCAAGCCCTGCGATGTCTATCCGCTTCAGGCCAGGACGGTGACCGGGTCGCCGCGTCGTAGTTCGCCTCGGCCTCGGGGGACCAGGCGGATGCCGAACCAGGTCTTGCCGTCCCAGCGGCGGTGGCGGGCGAGGGTGCGCAGGGGTTCCTTGCCCTTCTGGAAGGTGACCGGGTCGTAGGTGGTGGCGGCGCAGCGGTCGCAGTGTTCCGAGACGCGGAAGGCGACCGGGCCGATGCGGATCTCGCGCCAGTCGTCCTCGGCGTACGGGGGTGCGCCGTCGATCACGAGGTTGGGGCGGAATCTGGCCATGTCCAGGGGGGCGGGCGGGTCGTCCTGGCGTTCCATGGCGCCTTCGAGGATCCAGTCGTCCAGGCGGCGCAGTGAGGAGCGGGAGGTGAGCAGGATGGGGGCGTCCCCGGCGAGGCTGACGACTTCGCCGGGCAGGCCGCCGTGGGACGCCGGGACGGCGCAGCGGTTGGGGTCGTCGAGCCAGACCAGGCGGGCCGGTTTGCCGAGCAGCCGGGTGAACCAGGCGTGCGCGTCGGGGTCCGCGAGCACAACACTGTCCACCTCGGCGAAACCCACGGGAACGTTTTCTCCGGTGGCCGGGGGGACTTTCAGCTGGGGCAGCCCCGGCGCGTCGAGCAGCAGCCCGTCCTCGTCCGTGACACTGGCGACGACGGACAGCAGCCGGGGATTCTCCCCGAGCCAGTGAATGTCCCCCTGCTCGTCCACGACGGCCCAGCGGCGGTCCTCCGCCAGCCCCCAGGGCTCCACGACCGCCGAATCCACCACCCACCCCGAAACCGACTTCACCGGATATTTCCGGATCTCAGCTAGCTCCATCCCGACACCGTACGTCCGGGAGAGCCCTTTCACGAGGGGGTTGGCAACTGCCCGGCTCACCGTCCGGAGGCCGCCTGGCCAGGTGTCGCCCGTCTCGAACGGGATGAGCTCCGGTCTTTTCGCGGTGACGTTGCCGCTGGAGGAGGTTCCGCGCGGGCGCCGTCCGAGTCACGGCCTGAAAGGTTCACGGAGCCACTGCGCGTCCTCCCGGCATTTGGCCGCCGGGTGGACCCGCTCCCGGGCGGCCGTACCTTGCGCCCGTCGTCTTCGGGCGGGACCCCCGGCACGTCGAGCGCCTTCGCGGCGACCGTCCGGTGGCCTTCCTTGTTCGTGTGCAGGCGGTCCTCGTTCGACCGCCACGGACGGGGGGCCTGATCACCTTGCAGGGGCGCAAGAAGGGCGGAACTCTCCCTTCGGATGGCGGTGGACCGCGTGTGGGGAAGTGATTGATCAGCGATGGGTCGTTGCGATGAGGCGTCGCAGTGCGGCTTGAGCGGGTGGGCCCCAGGTGGGTTTTGCCGCCTGGACGCGGCGCAGGGTCGCCGACCCCGTCGCCCAGGGCAGCCGGACGGCGAGGTCGTCGCCGAGCCGCCACAGCTGGTTGTCCCAGCCCCGCGCGCCGAGCCTCACCGGGTAATCGGCCAGGTCGGGGTGCTGGTCGCGCAGCAGATCCCGGATCAACTCCGCGGTGATCTCGGTCTCGGTGTGCGTCATGCGGAGCAAGATTAGCCGGATGGCGACCGGCCGACTGGTTGCCGGCTCCTGAAAGGCAGGCCCATCGGCTGAGGGTGGCTCAAGGCCGTTCTATCGGTGATCAGCAGTCTGGTGGATCTCCGCCGACCGCATGGAGCGCATCGATGTACCCGCCGCCGACGTCGAACCGGGTGATGTCCTTCGTCTTGTTCGTGAAGCACGTGAGCGCCCAGTCCGCCGTTGGGCCGATCTCCTGGAGACGCAATCGCTTCTTCCGGGAGATCCCGCGGGCACGACCGATGTAGCAGACATGGGGGTCGATCTTCTCGATGTAGACACCTATAAGGGGAAATGCTGTGGTCAGGGTTTCTATCAGGCCTTTGGTGGAGTCGAGGTCGATGTCGGGCAGCGGCCGGCATTGCTCCCCGCGAGCGGCGATGGCACGGTGGGCCATCATCGCGCCCTTCCAGCCCGAGCGCGTTGCGCGCTCGATGTCGCGGAGGCGGATGGCCGCGTAGCCGTCGAGACGGAGTTCATCGGTGATGGTGTGCAGCAGCACCCACTTGCGGCCGATGCCCGCCACGTAAGCATCGAGTCGATCCGCACCGTCGATCTCACGGCTGACTCTCACGGGTTCACCGGAACCTCTTGCCCTCTTCAGGTCCTTGAGCGCCGCCCCCTTGGCCATGATCCCGGATCATCCCAGTCCGGGTGCCTGATGCTCATCTGGTTTTCTGAGGGCGAGGACGCTGTTCGAGGTTCGGAGAGCGGCCTTACCCGCGGTTGTCGTCCACAGGGTTGTGGATGCTCCGGTGTGGTGCCTGGCGGGACTGGGGGCGTAGCCCGTCGAGGATGAGCTGGGCGATGTGCGCGGAGCGCGTGCGGCTGGTTTCGGCGCCGGCGTGGCGGATCGCGGCGAAGGCGCCGGCGACCAGTGCCATCACCTCCTCGACGGTGAGGTCGGGGCGTACCGTGCCGGCTGCGTGCGCGCGATCCAGCAGGTCTGCGACATGGCGCGTGAGGTCCGCCGCGACGTCCGGGGCGGCGGTGCGGAGGTCGAACTCGGCACGGGCGCTTACGCTGCTCGGGTGAGTACCGTGCTGATCATCGGGATGGGTGACATGGGCGAGCGGCTGGCGAGCCGCTTGGCGGAAGGTGGGAGGGTACGCCGCCTGGTGCTGGCCGGGCGGTCTCCCGAGACGGTCGCGGCCATCGCGGCCACCGTCGCCAGTGCCGCCGATTGCCTGGTCGAGCCGGCCCAGGTCGACGCGGCCAGATCGGACGAGGTCGCGGAACTGCTCACCCGCAAGCGGCCCGACCTGGTGGTGCAATGCGCGGCGGTACGCGGGCCCTGGGCCATGGCCGGGCGGCGGGACGCGGCGGCGACGGCCGTCGCGGGGGCCGGGCTGGCGCTGCGGTTGCCGTACCAGCTGTCGGTGCTGCTGGCCGTCATGCGAGCCACCCGCGACGCCGGCTACGCGGGACCGGTCGCGAACCTGTCGTTCCCCGACGTGACCGGGCCCATCCTGGCCCGCCTCGGGCTCGCACCCACGCTCGGACTCGGCAACGCCGCGATGATCCAGCTCCGCGTCCGCGCCGCGCTGCGCGCCTCCGCGCCCGACACCGAGACGCCGCTCATCCGCGTCATCGCCCACCACTCGCAGGTCGCCGCGGTGATGCAGGCCGACGAACCTGCCGATCCCGCCGACCGCAGCCGTGTCCACCTGGGTGAGCACGGACGGCGCGAGGACGGCCTCGCCTACCAGGCGCCGCCGCTCGCTCCCGGGCCGCGCTACAACCACGTCACGGCGGCCGGCGCCCTCCCCGTGCTGCACGCGCTCCTCCCCGGCGCATCTCGTTTGCGCTGGTCGACCTCCTCGCCCGGCGGGCTTCCGGGCGGATATCCCGTACGGATCGAGAGCGGCGCCGTCTCCCTCGACCTGCCGCCCGGCGTCGAGCAGGCGGACGCGATCGCGTTCAACGAACTGCAGGCGCGCGGCGACGGGGTGGAACGCATCGACGGCGACGGCACCGTTCACTTCATCTCGGCCACCCGCGAAGCGGTCGCCGACCTCGCCCCTGGTCTGGCCGAGCCGCTTCCGGTTGCCGACCTGGAACGGCGCGCCAGGCTCCTCGACGAGGTCCTTGCCTGATCACGGCTCCAGACGACGCATGTACCCGCCCAACCGCGCGCCCAAGTGTCTCAGCACTCGTTCATGGATGACCCGGCGGATGTGCTTGCCCAGGTCGCCGATTCCGCGGTGTCGTGGACGTTGCTTGATGACGACTGTGGGCCGGCGAATCTCGACGTGCCGGACGCGCTTCTTCTTGTGCGCCACGGCCCGCTTCGACTGCCGGACCGGGGCGGGTTTCGACGTGGCCATCGGTGTTCGGGCAGCGACCGGGTCGGAGGCAGGCGGGGTGAGAGCCGGTTTCGCCGGGGCGGGGCGGGCGACGGCGTGGCCCGGTCGCACGGCGTGGCCGACGGAGAAGCCGAGACCGGTGCTGAAGGCCATGCCTACGGCGAACGCGAGCGCGACACAGACTGGTCCACGGGCTCGCCGGGGGTCGGCCGGCGCACTACGGATGAACGCGGACGGTGGATATTCACACATCTTGCCCCCCGAGATCGTGGCTTCCTCAGGGAAGGTGATCACAGCGCGCTGTGCTGCATAGATCTCCATACGCGGGCGGCCGCAACCGTCGTTTGAGGACGCCCATACGAGATCGACGGGAGAGTTTCACCCGACCGCCTGGCTCCGTCGATGGGTGAGGGTGGTCAAGCGGCTCGGCGGGCGAGGCTGAGGTCGGTGACGAAGGTCATCTCCACGCCGTCGCCCAGCAGCCCGGCCAGCTCCCGCAGCAGGGGTTCCCGGAGGGCCGGGGCGAGGATTCGGTAGGCGGAGATGGTGCGGACCAGGTCCAGGTAGCGGTCGGCCGCATACCATTCCGTCCACGAGTAGGAGCGCTCGTCGAGGTCGGTGAAGCGGGGGTCGCCGGCCAGCAGGTGCTGGGTTTCGTCGGCGCGATCCGGCTCTTCCTGGTGGAGGCTGGAGCTGGTCACGCCGTGGCGGTGGTCCGCTTCGGCGAGGGCGGCGCGCAGGCCCGGGTCGTTGACGAGGTAGCGGTTCCAGAAGAGGGCCAGGGCCCCCGAAGGGGCCAGGGCCGCGTGGGCCAGGTCCCAGCGCCGCTCCGGGTCGACCCAGTGCCAGGCTTGCGCCGAGTAGAGCAGGGCGAACTGCCGGTCCGGGGTGTAGTCCTCAAATATCCCGTTTTCGACCCTTGCTCTGGGGCACTTCGCTGCCAGCGTCGCCGCCATCCTGGCATCGGGCTCGACACACGTCAGGTCGACCCCGCGGGCGGCGAAGGCGGCCGTGGCCTTGCCCGTCCCGGCCCCGACCTCCAGCACTGGCCCGGCGGGCGCGTACGCCAGCACCTCGGTGATGAGTTGTTCGGGATATCCGGGTCGGGCCGATTCGTACAGGTCGACCGCCTCGCCGAACACCACACTTCGCTCACGGTCCACGGTCATGACACTCTCCCTAGCCAGAAGAGTGCCGATTCAATCACGCCGGCCTGAGCGTCCAGTTCTGGTCGCCGTTCGTGGGGTCGCACGGGCTGCCGACGACCTTGTTCCGCTGGCCGGCGTGCAGGCACGTCTCCTGGACCGGGCCCTGCCACTTGAGCGGTCGGCCCTTCCACTTGATCACGATCCGGTCGCCTCCCCACGCCTTCTGCACGGTGACGAAGGCGATGCGGTGGTTCTTGAGGTCGATGCCGCAGTGCTCCATCCGTACGAGGCCGGGGTCCTTGTTCGGCCGGCCGACGCACAGCTTGTTCCCGCTGTAGAGGCTGCGCAGCTCCGAGCGGGAGTTGCGGGTCCACACGTAGCCGTCCCTGGTGCCCCTGGGCTGGCAGTGGAAGGTGCGCAGGGAGTATTTCGCGCCGCTGTCGACCGGGGCCAGGCCCCAGGTCAGGCACATCGTGGTGCCGACGTTTCTGATCATGTACGTCTTGGGCGCGGCGAGGGCGGTGGCGGAGGCAGGTGTGGTCGCGGGGAAGACGGCGACGGCGATGGCCAGCGTGCTGGATAAGCGTCCCTTCATGGGGCGGCATGGTAGCGATGGGGCCGGGGTGAGGTGGGAAACGCGGATTACCAGAGGGAACGCAGTTCTGGTGGCGGGCCGGCAGGAGGGGGCAGGTGACGGCGTAGCAGCCCGTGGGCCAGGCCCGCGGGCTGCTGGGTCAGGCGCCGACGTAGGCCGCGAGGTGCTCGCCGGTGAGGGTGGAGCGGGCGGCGACGAGGTCGGCGGGGGTGCCCTCGAAGACGATCCGGCCGCCGTCGTGGCCGGCGCCGGGGCCGAGGTCGATGATCCAGTCGGCGTGCGCCATGACCGCCTGGTGATGCTCGATGACGATGACCGACTTGCCGGCGTCGACCAGCCGGTCGAGCAGGCCGAGCAACTGCTCGACGTCGGCGAGGTGCAGGCCGGTGGTCGGCTCGTCCAGGACGTAGACGCCGCCCTTCTCGGCCATGTGGGTGGCCAGTTTGAGCCGCTGCCGCTCGCCGCCGGACAGCGTGGTGAGCGGCTGGCCGAGGCTGAGGTAGCCGAGCCCGACGTCGGCGAGCCGGGTGAGGACGGCGTGCGCGGCCGGCGTGCGCGCCTCGCCGGCGCCGAAGAACTCCGCGGCTTCGGTCACCGGCATCGCGAGCACCTCGGCGATGTCGCGGCTCCCGAGGCGGTATTCCAGCACCGAGGCGTGGAACCGCTTGCCCTCGCAGTCCTCGCAGGGAGTGGTGACGCCGGCCATGATCCCCAGGTCGACGTAGATGACGCCGGCGCCGTTGCAGGTGGGGCAGGCGCCCTCGGAGTTGGCGCTGAACAGCGCCGGCTTCACGCCGTTGGCCTTCGCGAACGCCTTGCGGATCGGGTCGAGCAGCCCCGTGTACGTGGCGGGGTTGCTGCGCCGGGAGCCGCGGATGGGCGCCTGGTCGACCGAGACCACGCCCGCCGAGGCGGGGACGGAACCGTGGATCAGCGAGCTCTTGCCGGACCCGGCGACGCCGGTGACGACGCAGAGCACGCCGAGCGGGATGTCGACGTCCACGTCCTGCAGGTTGTGGGTGGTGGCGCCGCGGATCTCCAGCTTGCCGGTGGGGGTGCGCACCGACGGCTTGAGCGAGGCCCGGTCGTCGAGGTGGCAGCCGGTGATGGTGCCGGCGGCCCGCAGACCTTCGAGGGGTCCCTCGTAGCAGATGGTGCCGCCCGCCGTACCGGCGCCGGGGCCGAGGTCGACGACGTGGTCGGCGATCGCGATCGTCTCCGGCTTGTGCTCCACGACGAGCACCGTGTTGCCCTTGTCGCGCAGCCGCAGCAGCAGGTTGTTCATCCGCTGGATGTCGTGGGGGTGCAGGCCGATGGTGGGCTCGTCGAAGACGTACGTGGTGTCGGTGAGCGAGGAGCCGAGGTGGCGGATCATCTTGACGCGCTGCGCCTCGCCGCCCGACAGCGTGCCCGCCGGCCGGTCGAGCGAGAGGTAGCCCAGCCCGATCTCCACGAACGAGTCGAGGCTCTGCAGCAGCGCGGTGAGCAGCGGCGCCACCGACGGCTCGTCGAGGCCGCGGATCCATTCGGCGAGGTCGGTGATCTGCATCGCGCAGGCGTCGGCGATGTTGACGCCCTTGATCAGGGAGGAGCGCGCCTCCTCGCTGAGCCGGGTGCCCTTGCACTCGGGACAGGTGGTGAACGTGACCGCCCGGTCCACGAACGCCCGGATGTGCGGCTGCATCGCCTCGCGGTCCTTGGCGAGGAACGACTTCTGGATCTTCGGGATCAGCCCCTCGTAGGTGAGGTTGACGCCGTCGACCTTCACCTTGACCGGCTCCTTGTAGAGGAAGTCGTGCAGCTCCTTCTCGGTGTAGTCGCGGATCGGCTTGTCGGGGTCGACGAAGCCCGACTCGGCGTAGACGCGTACCGTCCAGAAGCTGTCGGACTTCCAGCCGGGGATGGTGAACGCGCCCTCGGTGAGCGACTTGGAGTCGTCGTAGAGCTGGGTGAGGTCGAGATCGGTGACCGCGCCGCGGCCTTCGCAGCGCGGGCACATGCCGCCGATGCGGGTGAAGGTCTGCTTCTCGGTCTTGCGGGCGCCGCGTTCGACCGTGATCGCGCCGCTCGCCCGGACCGTGGGGACGTTGAAGGAGAAGGCCTGGGGCGAGCCGATGTGCGGCTGCCCGAGCCGGCTGAAGAGGATGCGCAGCATCGCGTGGGCGTCGGTGGCGGTGCCGACCGTGGAGCGGGGGTCGGAGCCCATCCGCTGCTGGTCGACGATGATCGCGGTGGTCAGCCCGTCGAGCACGTCGACATCGGGCCGCGCCAGCGTGGGCATGAAGCCCTGCACGAACGCGCTGTACGTCTCGTTGATCAGCCGCTGCGACTCCGCCGCGATCGTGCCGAACACCAGGGAGCTCTTGCCCGAGCCGGAGACGCCGGTGAACACCGTCAGCCGGCGCTTGGGGATCTCGACGCTGACGTCCTTGAGGTTGTTCACGCGCGCGCCGTGCACGCGGATCAGGTCGTGGCTGTCGGCGACGTGCGGCGCCGGCGACTGCGTGTCCGTCCTCGTGGCCATGCTCATCGTTTCTCCATCTGTTGCACGGGGCCCGCCCTCGCTGACCAGCTCCGAGCAGGGTACGTCCGGTTTTCGGTTGTTCCGGCCAGCGGCGCTCATCGCCAGGACAGCCCCTTCATGGCCTGGGTGCCGGGTCACCGGTCTCTTCCGGGGTCGTTGACAGCCAGGCTAGGCGCGGCACGGGAGGCGGCGCTTCTCGAATCCTGACCGGTTGGCTCCGGCGCGTTCGTCTAGCGGGCCGCCTTCTGCGCGGTGGAGTCGCAGCTCGGATAGTGCCGTGACTCGCGTCGTTCGGTGGCGTCGATGTAGTCGTGGAGGGTCTGGCGGGCGCGGCTGAGCGTGCCGATGTGCTCGTCCAGCCCGTGCAGGCGGGCCCGCAGGGTGTCCAGGAGCTCGGGACAGGGCTCGAGATCGGGGCCCGAGCCGGTGGCGCAGGGGAGCATGTAGCCGATCTCCTGGGTCGACAGCCCGGCTTCGAGCAGCCTCCTGATCTGGGTGACGGTCAGGACGGCGTCGCTGCCGTACTCGCGGTAGCCGTTCGTGCCGCGGCCGGGCTGCCCGGGAGCTGGCCGAGTGGGCCGCCGGGCGGGACGGCGTCTACCTCGACGGCGCGATCATGGCGATTCCCCAGGCCATCGGCACGGCGGAGGCCGTCATCCTGCACAGCGGGCCGCGGGCGGCCTTCGACCGGTACGAGCCGGTCCTGAGGAGCCTGGGCGCGGGGACGACGTACCTCGGTGAGGATCACGGCCTGTCGTCGTTGTACGACGTGGCCGTGCTCGGGTTGATGTGGAGCATCCTGAACGGGTTCCTGCAGGGTGCCGCGCTGCTGGGGGCGGCGGGTGAGGAGGCGACGGCGTTCGCGCCGATCGCGCGGACGGGGATCGGGACGGTGGCCGGGTGGGTGGCCGGTTACGCGCGGCAGATCGACGACGGGGCGTACCCGGCGCTTGATTCCACGATCGACACGCATCGGGCCGCCATGGAGCATCTCGTCCACGAGAGCGAGTCTCTCGGTGTCAGCGGCGAGCTGCCGCGCTTCGTCAGGGAGCTGGCCGGACGGGCGGTGGCCGAAGGGCGCGGGGGCGACGGCTACGCGGCGATGATCGAGCAGTTCCGCAAGCCGGTTTCGCCGCGCTAATTCGGTGGACGGGTGGAGGGCGGCTGCTCTAGCGTCGCCCGGACGACAGGTCTGCCATGTGAAGAGGTGCATTTCATGAAGGTCCAGGCGCGCTCGGCCGGTGTCGTCCGGCCGGTTCTCGTACGTATCGCGTCTTCGACCGTAAGGAACCTCAGAAGTGGACCTTCCACGTAGCTTCACCATCCGCGAGAGCAGCCACCGCGTCCTCAACCCCATCACCGATGACAAGCTCGCCGTCCTGGGCCGCGCCCTGGACCTGCCGGCCGGCACCCGGATGCTCGACCTGGCCAGCGGCAAGGGGGAGATGTTGTGCACCTGGGCGCGTGACCACGGCGTGGCCGGCGTCGGGGTCGACATCAGCACCGTGTTCACGGCGGCGGCCCGGGAACGGGCCGTGCGGCTGGGCGTCGCCGACCGCGTCGCGTTCGTGCACGGTGACGCGTCCGGTCACGTCTCCGACGAGCCCGTCGACGTCGCGTCCTGCATCGGCGCCACCTGGATCGGGGGCGGCGTGCCGGGCACCGTCGAGCTGCTCGAACGCAGCCTCCGTCCCGGCGGGACGCTGCTGATCGGCGAGCCGTACTGGCGGCTCGACCCGCCGGACCAGGCCACCGTCGAGGGCTGCCACATGAGCCGCAAGGACGAGCTGCGCGACCTGCCCGGGCTGCTCGAACGGTTCGGGGAGCTCGGCTGGGACGTCGTCGAGATGGTCCTGGCCGATCAGGACAGCTGGGACAGGTACGCGGCGGCGCAGTGGCTGAACGTCCGGCGCTGGCTCGATCGGCATCCCGACGACGAGCTGGCCGGCGAGATGCGGGCGGAGCTCACGACCGCTCCGGTGCGGCATGCCCGTTACCAGCGTGAATATCTTGGCTGGGGGGTTTTCGCGCTCATGCGGCGCCCCGGCTGACCTGGTCGGGTCAGTGGAGGAGGTTCCGGTTCCGCCGGGGCCTCTGCCCGTCTGTTCGAAAATTTTCGATCTGAGCCGGCGGTTCGCGGGGCGGCGGTAACGTGCGGCCGGTGATGATCCAGAGGATGAGGCCGGCCGCCGTCGTGGGGGCCGTGGCGGCCACGGTGCTCGCGGGGATGACCGGGCCCGCTCAGGCGGCGGACAACTACGGCGAGTACTCCCGGTTCGCCGAGCGCAGTGCCGGGCAGCACTGGGCTGACGGGCAGGCGGCCGGGCAATGGACGTGGAAGCCGCTTTCGTCCACGACGTCCGAGATCAGTTGGGGTGACCCGAAGAGCTGGCCGCCGGATTACGCGGAGAAGTTCGTCCGCGGTGGCGACTGGTTGCTCCTGGACGGGTGGCGGGACAACGGGACCTACTACACCCTCAGGGTCACCAAGGAACAGATCGGCGACGCCAAGTGCGGAAATTTGCGGACATTCGCCACCTCCGGTCGGCAGCACTACGTCAAGTGGGACATTCCTCCGCAGGGGTACTGCCTGAAGGCGTGGGGGACGATCACCGAGCAGTCCTCGGGCAAGGTCGTCGACTTCGGGCACACCCAGATCTGGTCGCCGCCCGCTCCCTGCTCGAACCGGTACCTGAGCAACCAGACCTGCATCAAGCAGTGGGAGTCGTGGTGGGACAACAACGGCAGTCCCGGCAAACCGATCGTCCGGAAGCTTGAGCGCGACCAGTACATCGCCCGGGGGAAGGGGATGGCGTTCAGGATCCAGCAGTACTTCCCGAAGGAGTGGAAGTCGGAGGCGCGGTCGTACTGGAACTGGTGATCCCATTCCGATGACGCGGCGGGGTCGTGCGACCCCGCCGCGTGGTCTTTCACCACGTCGGCGCGTGCGGTCGTCCACAGGGTGTGGGTGCTGGGCGGCGAGGCTCCCGGGATGGGTGGCGGGGGCGTTACCCGGCGTCGTCCGATGGTGGGATGAAGGGCTGCGGAGGTGTGGTAAAAGGCGTCTCGGCCGTGCCGCCATGGCCGGTGCGACGGTGCTCTTCGGCGCTCCGACCATGTCTCTGACCTGGGGAAACGTGCCGTCGGTCGGGGTGGCGGGCGGCTCGTGGGAGCCTGGTTCCGGACGGCTTCGGGGGAGCGGGTGGAGGCGCCGAGTTTCGTCCCGGTTCGGGCGCTGCCGGGCAGGTGGGCGGCGTTGTCGTGGGGTGCGGCGTCGTGAGGTTATCCACAGTCTGAGGGTGTTATCCACAGGTTGTGGGTCAGTGGGCGCCGGGCGGTTCCGGTGCGGCGATGATGACGTCGTGATGGCTGACGGTGGTGCTGTAGGTCAGGAGGGCGGCCTGGGCGTCCGGCTCGACGACGGCGGTGTCGATGCTCTCCCCGGCGAAGCCCTTGATCGCTTCGAGCGACTCCCAGAGGGTGACGGCCTGGAGCTCGATCTGGGCTCCGGCGGCGCGCTGGAGGAGGTAGGCGCCGCGGTGGCCGTGGACGCCCTGGAGCTCGGGGAGGACGGCGTTCCTGAAGTGACGCTGATAGGCCTCGGCTCCCGTCGGCGTGGCGGTGGCGTGCCAGACCCTGGCGATCATCTTCGACTCCTCTGCCTTCAGCCTGCCGGGTCCCGACGGGAGGGTCTCGTGCGGGGTCAGTCGTGCGTGGCCGCGGTCCGGTCGAGCACCTCGGCCAGGGCGGCCATGGAGGTCCTGGCCGAGCGGATGCGTGCGGTCTGCGCCTCGTCGGCCCAGCCCATCCGCAGGCCCTCGGCCGCCAGCTCGCCGAACGCCGTGAACGCGGCGAGCTTCTGCCGGATGACCTTGGACCAGGCGTCGTCCTCGATCTGGTAGTAGACGTTGCGCTCCCCGGGCTTGCGGAACCGGCGGATGAGCTTGATGGACGTCAGGAGGTGCAGGTTCGTCGTCAGTGACGCGCGGCTGGCGCCGATGGCCCCGGCGATGTCGTCGGCGGTCTGCTCCGGCGGGTCGCAGGCCATGAGCCAGCCCAGGACGCGGCCGGTGATCGGGGCGAGCCCCCACTCCGCGGAGACGAACGTCGCCACCCGCTCGACCCATTCGAGCACCTGCTCGCGCTCGGGGCCGTCCTGCGCACTCATGCGATCAGCCTAACCGTCACTGTTGTTCTCACCAGTTGTTTCAGGCCGGGCTGAAACAACTGGCAGACGGGGAGGTGGCGGGTGATTCGGGCCTGGCCGAAGGCCGGCGCGGGGTCAGGTGGTGGTCTGGTGCTTCGGCGGCGCTGCTGGGTCAGGGCGCCGGCGTCCCCGGGCAGGGCGCGTTCCGTGAGCCCGGCGGCGACGCGATCCCGGAGCTCGGGCCGGTGGTCGTCATACTTGAACTTGGCCCGCACGTCCAGCACCCGCAGCCGCAGGCCGCGGATCGCCGACAACATCTTGTGGTACGGCCCCGCGGCGGCGGACACCTCGCCATGGTCGCCGGCCGGCTGGTGGTGGGCGAGCTGGCGGCGCAGGATCTCCGCCTTGCCCTCCCTGTCGTCCACGATCTCGGCCCGGCAGACGAGCTGCACAGAGGCGTAATAGCTGGTCGGCACGCCGGCCTCGGGGGAGTCGGCGCGCCAGCCGGACGGGATGTAGGCGTAGTCGTCGTGCACGCTCACCACCGCCATCGGGTTGGCCTCCAGCGCCGCCCAGATCGGGTTGGGCCTGGCCAGGTGGAGCACCACCTCGCTCGCCCCGTCGAACAGGAAATGGGTCGGCACCACCACGGGCGCCGCGCCGTCCACACCGTTGGCCGCGATCTGGCCGAAGTCGCGCGTGCGCAGCCAGCTCCGCCACTCGTCGTGGTCGCGGGCGGCGTCCCAGGGGTGAATGAGCACACGAACCTCTTTGTATTAGTACATAATAAATTTTGTGCTAGGAACATACACGATCGCTGGTGAGACAGCCAGTGAGATCGCCGCGGGGGTCGAGGTCGCCGTGTCGGAAGGGCGACTGCCGCCTGGGGCGATGTTGCCGCCGGTCCGCGAGGTGGCGGCGCGGGCCGGGGTCAGCCCCGGGACGGCGGCGGCCGCGTACCGGCTGTTGCGCGAGCGGGGTGTCGTGGAGACCGCCGGGCGGCGGGGGACTCGGGTGCGGCCCCGGCCCGCCAGCACGTTCCGCGAGGAGATCCGTATCGATGTGCCTGCCGGGGCGCGCGACCTGTCCAAGGGCAACCCCGACCCCCGGCTGCTGCCGCCGCTGCACGAGGCGCTCGCCGCGGCGGCCCGGGCGCACGAGGAGCGGCCCGCCATGTACGGGACCGGCGACGACGAGGAGCTCATCGCCCTGGCCGGGGAGCGGTTGCGGGCGGACGGCGTGCCCCCGGGGTCGCCGGCGATCACCTCCGGCACCCTCGACGCGGTCGAACGCGTCCTGGCCGTACACCTGCGCCCGGGTGACGCGATCGCCGTCGAGGACCCGGGCTGGACGGCGCTGCTCGACCTGGTCGCCGTCCTGGGGTTGCGCCCGGTGCCGATGCGGCTGGACGACGAGGGGCCGCTGCCGGAGGAGCTCGGCCGGGCGCTGAAAGCCGGGGTCCGGGCCGTGGTGATCACTGCCCGCGCCCAGAACCCGACGGGCGCCGCCGTCTCCGCCACACGGGCCGGGGCGCTGCGGGGGCTGCTGGCGGCGTACCCGGAGGTGCTGCTGATCGAGGACGATCATGCCTCCGGGTTCGTGGAGCTGCCCCTGCACCCGCTGGGCGGCGTCACGACGCGGTGGATCCTCACCCGGTCCACGGCCAAGGCGTTCGGGCCCGATCTGCGGCTGGCGCTGATCACCGGCGACCCGGTCACGCTCGACCGGTTGCGCGGGCGGCAGCGGCTGGCCGCCGGGTGGGTGAGCCACCTGCTGCAACGCGCCGTGGCCCACCTCTGGCGGACGGGCGCGGTGGACACGGCGGCGGTGGCGGCGTCGTACGCGCGGCGCCGGGACGGCCTGGTGTCGGCGCTCGCCGGGCGCGGCGTACCGGCGCACGGCCGCAGCGGTCTGAACGTGTGGATCCCCGTCGCCGACGAGGCCACCGCGATCACCCGGCTGCTGGCCCGCGGGTGGGCGTGCGCCCCGGGCGCCCGCAACCGGATCGGCGCGCCGCCCGCGCTGCGCCTGACCGTCTCTTCCCTGGACCCGGAGGAGATCGAGCCGCTCGCCGACGACCTGGCCGCCGCACTTCGCCCCACCCTGACCGGGCGGTACGGGTAGGCGGGGCGTCCGCGTGTGCCCCGCTTGATCCAGGCCCGCCCGCCATGGCCGCAGTCCCGCCGCGTGGTCCCACAGGCCGCCGGAGCGGACGGCGGTGACCAGACCCGCCGCAGCCTGGTCTTCCACCTCCTCACCAGCCGGAGACGCGGCCAAGCCTGGGGTCCGGCCGGGGGAGCGGCGTCCGGGGAGGCGGGGTTCGGCGGCGGGCCTGGGGGAGGGCGCCGGAGACATGGCCGGGGAGGCGGGCGGGAGGCGGCCCTCTCCCCGGCCGCCTGGTTGTCAGGTCAGGAGGCCCTCCCCGATCCAGCCGCCGGGTGCGCAACCCGGCGGGATGGCGAAGACGGCCGACCCGATGGTGGTGATCCACTCGTTGAGCAGGTCAGCCTCGGCCAGCCGGCGCTGTACGGGGACGAACTGCCGGTCAAGGTCCGCCTGGTACGAGGCGAACAGCAGCCCCGAGTCCGACTCGCCCTTCTCGGTGAGGCCCTCGTCGTAGTTGTAGGGCCGCCGGAGCAGGCGCAGCGCGGGATCGGTCACGTGGGCCCGCCTGATGTGGGCGTACTCGGAGATGACCGGGAACCCGAGGTGGTTCTTCCGGGCGTAGTCGGGTTCGTCGGTCTCCGCCGCGCCCGTGAGCGGCGCTCCGGTGCCGAGGCGGCGGCCGATGGTGAACTCCCTGGCCACCCGGTCGGCCGCGTCCCAGGTCTCCAGCTTCATCCGGATCCGGCGCAGCACCATCGTGGTGCCGCCGCGCAATGGGCCCTTGCCGATCCACACGGCCTGGTCCAGCCGGTCGGTGGGGTTGACCGTGCCTTCGAGCTGGCCCATCAGGTTGCGCCGCGTGCCGCTGCGGAACCCGCGCTGCGTCCACCGTACGCGGGCGAAGGACCGCGCGTCCTTCACGATCATCCGTACGGCGTGCGCGACGGTCACGGCGTCGTCCGCGCACACCTGGACGAGCAGATCGCCCCCGCTCCACTGCTTCTCCAGCCGGTCCGTCCCGAACGCGGGCAGCGCGGCGACCGGCGATCCCACCCCGGCCGCCGTGAACAGCCCCGGCCCGAACCCGAACGTGACCGTCAGCCTGGCCGGGTTCGTGGCCAGCTCGGGCTCGGTGTCGGCCAGCGCCGGTCGCCCCTGGGTGAGGCGGGCCGCGTCGTCGGTGAGGAGCCGCAGCAGCCGTACGATCGCCTCCCGGCGGGTGTCCGGCAGCAGGTCGAAGCCCAGGAACACGGCGTGGGCCTGCGGCGTCGTGGCCACGCCCGCCTGATGCGCACCGTGGAACGGCTCAAGGCGTCCGGGCGACCGGACCTGGGCCTGCGACCGTGCCGGGGCGGGCGGCTCGGTCCGCGCGGAGGATTCGGCCGCGAGGGCGCCGGCCGCGGTGGCGGCGCCCCCGGCGAACAGCCCTCTGCGGCTGATCACTTGTGCCCCGGCTGGTAGTCCTCCTCGCCGCCGGCGAAGTCCTTGCCGACGGCGGTGAACTCCAGTGGCTCACCGTCCTTGACCTGGAGGGTGAACGGGATCGTGGCTCCCGGCAGCACCTCCTTCGTGACACCCATCAGCATGATGTGGTCGCCGCCGGGCTGGAGCTCGTGGGTGCCGTGGGCGGGCACGACGAACCCGCCCTCCTTGGGCCGCATGACCATCTTGCCGCCGGACTCGACCACCTCGTGCAGCTCGATGACCGGGGAGAGGGGCGAGGCGCCGGACACGATGGTGATCGGCGAGTCCCCCTTGTTGACCAGCGTCCCGAAGGCCGCGGTCATCCCCTTCTCGGTGGTCTTCACCCAGGGGTCGGTGATGCTCAGCCCGGCGGTGGCCGAGGCGGACACGGTGGGAGCGGAGACGGGAGCGGCGACGGGGGCGGCGGCAGGGGAGCCGCAGCCGGCCAGCGCCACGACGGCGGCGGCGAGCACGAGGGCATGACGAGAGAACATGGCAGTGCCTTTCTCCGCCCGGCATGCCGAAGCAGACCCTGCCGGGCGGCGGGGGTCGTCTGAGAGAGGGACGTCTGCCTGCCCCGTGGCCAGGCGGCCGGACGGGGAACGTCCGGCCGGGCCCATGAGCGAGGCGGCGACGGGGAACGTCGTGCCGGACCAGGGGGTCAGGCGGTGACGGCCCTTGGCGGGCCCCTTCTGCTGACGACGTGCCGCAGCACGGCCGAGCGCAGCACGGGTGGCTCGGTCGTACCCAGGGAGGTGGAGAAAGGTGTGGTGAGGAGCGGCAGCCGGATGACCAGCAGCCGTACGGCCAGGCGGCGCAGCAGCGCCCAGAGCGCGGCCTCGCCGCGCGCCAGCCACAGCGCGGTCAACCCGACCGCCAAGCCGTGGGCGACGAGCATGCCCAGACCGGGCACGAGCCCGGAGTGCAGGTGGGACGCCGGCATCCGCGGCGAGGCGGCGTGGGACAGGGAGAACAGCAGGTGGAGCACCACCTGCACCCCGGCGAGCAGCGGCAGGATCACCGCGAGCGACCGCTCGCGCCCGGCCAGCGGGTACGCCGCCGCGAACGCCAGCCCTGACGCCGCCACCATGGCCGGAGCCGGCACGGAGGCCCCGCCGAGCAGGTGCGCCGCCACGCCCAGCCCGAGACACACCACGGCGAACACCGCGGTGCGGGCCAGACGGAACGGCACTGCCACACGCCAAGCATTCCACGCCACCCACGCGGTCCGGGCGCCGATCCCACCCGCATCCCCGTTCCCGCCTCAGACCCGGCTTTGATCGTGCTTCACGTGAAACTCCGTGTTCGCCGGGGTTCGGGGAAGCCGGAGAGCCAGCAGGCCGAGTGCCGCCGCGAGGAGCATCGTGAGTGCGGCCAGCGCCGCCGCGTCCCACCCACCGCCCAGCGCCCCGAAGAACACCGCCCCGGTGGCCGTGCCGCCGAGCACTCCCCCGGCCTCCTGCATGGTCCCGAGCACGCCGGCCGCCGAACCCGCCCGCGAGGGCCGTACCGCTGACAGGACGGAGGAGAGCAGCGGCGACATCATCCGCCCCATCCCGGCCCCCGTCACCAGCAGCGCCAGCCCCACCTGGTACGGCTCCGCCGCGCCCGCCACCACGAGGTACAGCAGCCCCAGCCCCAGAACCAGCACCGGCGCCCCGAAGCGGCCAGGACGCAGGGAGGCCACGAAGAAGCCGGCGTTCAGCGCGGTGCACACGGCGCCGGCGGCGAGCGGGCCGAGCCCGAGCCCGTCCTGCAGGTACAGGGCGAGCACGAACGACAACCCGGCCGACGTGCCGAACAGCAGCCCCACCGCCACCAGCCCCCAGGCGAACCCCTTCTCCGCGAACACGGCCAGATCGAGCAGCGGCACCCGGCCGGAGGCGGTCAGATGCCGCTGGCGGCGTACGAAGGCGGCCAACAACGGCGGCGCGGCGGCCAGGCACAGCCACGTCCACAGCGGCCAGCCCTGCTCGCGCCCCTCGGCCAGCGGCAGCACCACCGCCACCAGCCCGGCCGCGACCAGCGCCGCCCCGGCCACGTCGAGGTAGCCGTGCGAGCCGCCGGTACGGGGGAGCAGCCGCCGGGACGCCGCCAGCGCCACCACACCGATCGGTACGTTGACCAGGAAGCAGGCCCGCCAGCCCAGCCCCAGGGGATCGGCCGCCACCAGCAGCCCGCCGACCACCTGGCCGCTCACCCCGGCCAGCCCGACGGCGGTGCCGTACCAGCCGAACGCCCTGGCCCGGTCCGCGCCCTGGTACAGCACGCCGAGCAGGGCAAGGACCTGCGGGGCGAGCAGCGCCGCCGCGACGCCCTGCGCGACCCTGGCCGCCACCAGCACCGTCGCGTCGCCGGCCAGCCCGCACCCGGCGGAGGCCAGCGTGAACAGCGCCAGCCCGGCGGCGAACACGCGCCGGTGCCCGAACAGGTCGCCGAGCCGCCCGGAGAGGATCAGCCCGGCCGCGTACGCCAGCCCGTACCCGGCGATCACGAGCTGGACGGCGGCGTCGCCCGCGCGCAGGTCGGCGCGGATGGAGGGCACGGCCAGGTTCGCGACGAAGAAGTCGAGCGTGGTCACGAACACCGCGACCAGCAGCACGGGCAGGGCCGCCCAGCGGCGGGCAGTCATGAGGACTCCAGGGAGACAGGGGAAAGGGGAGACAGCGGAGGGAGGCGGTGGGAGAACACCGGCAGGCGGCGGACGGTTGAGCTCACCCTGGAGCCGGAGCGTTATGATTCCCTGCGGATCCGCTACGGATCGCCGCATAATCAACGCGATGCCGAAATTTCACGACCTGTCGGAATATGCGGCGGCGCTCGCCCCGATCACCGGCGCAGTCCACGTCAACGTGCACGCCTCGGCCGCCAGAGCCGTCGCCGAGCTGGCCGAGACGTCGGGCGTGACCCCGGGACTCCTGTCCGACCTGCGGTTCACGCTGCCCCTGCGCCCCCTGACCCGGCCGGGACTGGCCACGATCGACCGGTACGCCGACGCGGCCGCCCGCGAGCGCGGCCTCCAGGAGCACCTGCGCGAGGGCACCCTGGCCGAGGACGGAGACGGGGTGCTGCGGCTGACGGGCAAGGGGCTGGAGTTCGTCCACCGGCTGTACGAGATCCACGCCGCCACGGCCGAGCGCGTCTGGGCGGGCAACGACCTGCCAGGGCTGGCCGGGCTGATGGGCAGGGTGCTCGACGGGGCCGAGCGGATGCCGGGTGGGGCGCTGGAGCTGGTGTCGCCGCCGTACGAGCCGGAGGGAGCGGCGCCCGGGCTGCTGCTGTTCAACCGGCTCGCCGCCGTCCGCTACCACCGCGCCGACGCCCACGCCGCGGCCTGGCGGGCGGCAGGGTTGTCCGCGGCCGAGATCGTCGGCCTGGCGGACGGGCCCCTGCGCGCGGGGATCGAGGCGGATACGAACCGGCGGGCCGCGGCGCCGTACCGGACCCTGTTCGCCGGGGAGCGCGAGACCCTGCACGACGGGCTGCTCAAACTCGTCTAGAACAGCCCGTCGCCGGGCTCGGTCAGAGCACCGCGAGCAGGCGGCCCACCTGCGTGCGGTCGTTCACGCCGAGCTTGTCGTAGGCGGCCTGCAGATGGTTGGCCGCCGTCCGCGTGGACAGCGTCAGCCGGTCGGCGATCTGCCGGTTCGTCAACCCGGCCGCGGCGAGCTGGACGATCTCCCGCTGCCGCGGCGTCAGGTCCGGCGCGGCCAGCTCGACCAGCGCCGGGGTCGAGACCCCCGAGCAACACCGGGCCAGCGCCCATGCCCTCGTCTGCGCGCCCCTGGCCAGGGTGCCCCGGCCGGCCTCCCGATGCGCCGCGGCCTCGTGCGCCGTGGCCTCGGCCGCGTACAGCGGCAGGCCGAGCCGCTCGAACTCGCCCGCCACCGCCCGCAGCGCGGACGCGTCCCCGAGCGCTTGCCCGTGCCGGGCGAGCACCTCGACCAGCGGCCCCTCCATCTGCCCGGCCAGCGCCCCGAGCCGCTCCACCGCCGGCTCCGGAGCGCCCAGCCGCACCAGGTCGTGCAGCGCGAACATCAGGTTGCCGCGCAGCTCGTGCCGCTCCGCGTGCTCGGCCGCCACCAGGCACAGCCGCACCGCCTCGGCCAGGTCGCCGGCCGCCGCCGCGACCCAGACCGCCGCGTGCAGCACGTGCTGCCGGGTGAACGCCCACCTGGCGGTCAGCTCCTCGGCCTCGGCCAGCGACTCCCTGGCCTCGTCGAGCCGGCCCAGCAGCGCGAGCGCGTGCGCCTGCTCGGCCACGCACCGCCCCAGGTACGGCTCCCGCTGGGGCAGCCGGGCCATGTCGTGCCGGCACCAGCGCACCGCCTCGTCCGCGTCGCCACGCAACCTGGCCACCATCGCCCGGTAGGCCGCGAACCCGGTCACCGACAGCTCGGCGGCGGGCAGCTCCATGCCGCGCTCCGCGGTACGCGCCGCCGCCTCCAGCCGCCCGGAGAACGTCTGCGCGGCGCACAGCGCGTCCAGGAACGTCGGCAGCGCGTGCGGGGCATCGTCCTGCCAGTCCTCGACGGTCGCCATGGTGCGATCGGCCACGGCCAGGCTGCGTTCGGTCCGGCCCGCGTACGCGTCCACCCACGCCTCCAGGGAGGCCGCGTGCGCCCCGCCCCGCGGCGTCCCCGGCTCGCACGCGCGGGCCCTGGCCAGCGCCTGGGCCGCCCCGGTCAGGCGGCCGGCGAAGCAGTCGGTGACGGCGCGGTAGACGTACGCCTCCTGCCGCCAGCCGGGATCGGTCAGCGTCTCGGCGGCCACGTCGAGCACCCGGCACGCCTCGGCGTCCGCGCCCGCCCACGCCAGGTTCACGCCCAGGCTGTAGGCGTGCTGGGCACGCTCGCTCTCGGTCACCGCGTCCCTGGCCGCCAGCCGCAGCGCGGTCACCGCCGCGTCCGCGTCGCCCAGCACCATGAGCACCTCGCCGAGCAGCGCGACCGCCGCCACGCCGGCTCCGGCGTCGATGGCGGCCCTGGCCAGCCGCTCGGCCAGCCGGGGGTCCTGCCGGCCCCAGGCCAGCTTGGCGGCCGAGGCCAGCATCGCGGGGTTGGTGACCGAGCCGCTGTCCAGCCGCCACACGGCGGCCCGCAGCTCGTCCTCGCGCCGCCGCAGCCCGGTGGCCTCCAGCGCCCCGGCCAGCATTCGCAGCCGCCGCCGCGCCCGCAGCGTGCCGCAGTCGCCGCGGACCACCTCGCCGTAGAGCGGGTGGCCGAGCCGCAGGTGCTCGCGCCTGCCCTCGCCCATGGCCACGACCAGGCCACGCGCCTCGACCCGCTCGACGGCCGCCGCCGAGGTCAGCCCCTCCAGCAGCTCGGTGCCCAGTGGCTCCCCGAACGCCACCAGCTCCAGCACCTCGCGCTCCTCCGGGTCGAGATGTCCTATCCGGTCGCCCACCAGCTCGCGCAGCCGGGTCGTCATGGACACCTCACCCCGCCAGCGCCACACGCCGTCCCGCTCGGCCAGGCAGCCGGAGGCGCGCCCCGCGTGCACGACCTCGCGCAGGTACAGCACGTTCCCCTCGCTGACCCCCGCCAGATGCCGGACGGTCTCCGCCGCCACCTCACCGCCGAGCGCCCCCGCGAGCACCTCCCCGACCTCCTCCACGGTCAGCGGCGGCAGCTCGATCCGCTCCAGCAGCTCGTCCTTCCACAACGCGGTCACCGGGTCCGGCTGCGGCTCCCCCGACCTGACCGTCACCAGCAGCCGCGCCTGCCCGTTCCCGGCCAGGTAGTGCACCAGCGCCGCCGAGGCCGGGTCCAGCCGGTGCGCGTCGTCCACGCTCACCAGCAGCCGGCCGCGTCCCGCCCGGTCGCGCAGGTGACGCGCGGCCCAGCGAAGGAGGTTCTCGCCGCTGCGCGGCGGCCCCGTCAGGACGTGCGCGAACGCCCCGAACGGGATCATCGACGCGGTCTCCGTGCCCAGCGCGCGCACGACCGAGTACCCCGGTAACCCGGCCAGCGACTGCGCCGCCAGCCTGCTCTTGCCCACTCCCGCCGCTCCGGCGATCATCATGCCCGCCCCCGACCGCAACGCCTCCCGCACGGTCGTGAGTGGCCCCCCTCGCCCGACGAACGGCCAACAGCTCCCCTGCTCGCTCATCGTGCCTCCTCTCGCCACCCATCGTGGCGAGCGAGGTTCGCGGGAGGTTCAGGCCGGATCCCGGTTCAACCCGGCGGCGGACATCAGCAGGTCGATGACGGCTTCCGGGCCGCTGAACGGCACCGGCTCGCCCCCTACCTCTTCGAGCAGCCCGCGGAGCTGGCCGCCGGATTGCTCGGGCTCGACCAGCCGGACGATGACCGTTCTCATCTGAGCACGATCTCCCCGGGCGGTTCAGGTCTGGTTCAGGTCAGCCCGGATAGGGGGCGGGCTCGACCTCCAGCTCGCGCATGAGCTCCGCGTACAGCTGGTAGCGCCGGCGCGCGTCGCCCCGCCGGCCCGCCAGGTCGAGGACGCGTACCAGGCCGAGGTGGGCGCGCTCGTCGTAGCGGTCGCGCTCCAGCAGCCGCAGCCAGTAGCGGGCGGCCTCGTCGTAGCGGTGCTCGTCGGTCCTGGCGGTGGCGAGCCTGGCGGCCGCCTGCACGTACGCCAGCCGGGCCTGCTCGCGCAGCCCGACCGCCCAGTCCGCGTACGGGTCCTCCTCGCAGAACTCCCCGCCGTACGCGCTCTCGGCCGCCGCCCACCGCTCCAGCGCCTCGGCCGCCCTGCCCGCCTGATCGAGCCGTACGCCCTGAGCCACCAGATCCAGAAATTTCTCGACATCGACCTCGACGTTGGACAGGTCCAGCCGCAGCGTCCCCTCGTCCGACACCACGATCTCGTCGGCCGGCCACTCGTGCTCCGGGTCGAGCACGGCCCGCAGCGTGGACACCATGACGTTCAGCCGTCGCAGCCCGACCGCCTCGCCCTCCTGCTCCGGCCAGAGGATCTCGACCAGCCGCTCCCTGGCGATCCCGCTCCCCCTGCGGCTGACGAGGATCTTCAGCAGGTCACGGGCCTTGCGCGACTGCCAGGCCGTACGCGGCACCGGCACGGACCCCCGCGACACCCGGAACGTTCCCATGGTCTCGACGGCCACCCGAGCCCCGCGCGGGGGAGCGGACCGGGCGACCAGCGCGTCGATCCGGCCGTCGAGGGCCCGGCAGCCGATCGCGTGCATGCGCTCGCGCACCGCCGCGGCCACGTCGCCGCCGGTCGCCGGATCGGCCAGGGCGGCCCTGACCAGCTCGGCCCTGGCCAGCCCGATCGGGTCGCCGAGCCTGGCCCACCGGCGTACCGCCTCGTCGGCCGCCGCGGGGTCTCCGTCGAGCTCGGCCCGCAGCTCCGCGACGGCGGCCTGGGCGGCGTGGTCCCGTCGGCTCACCGCGACCGGTTCGGCCTCGTCGAGCAGCGCCCTGGCGTCCTCCCGCCGGCCCGCGGCCAGCGCCACCTGGGCCGCCACGACCCTGGCGGACACCCCGGCGATGCCCTCCACGTGCTCCAGCGCCCGCCGGGCCACCCGGGCTGCCTCCTCGGGATCGTCGTCGGCGAGCAGCTCCGCGAGCCCGTTGAGCGCCAGCGACAGCGCCTGAACCTCCCCCGACGGCTCCGACTCGGCGATGACCCGCCGGTAGAGGGCGGCCGCCGTCCCGCGGTCGCCGCGCAGGGCGTGCACGGTGGCCAGCCGGTTCAGGCCGGCGCCGGTCAGCCTGGAGCCCATCGTCTCCCATCTGGCCGCCGCGTCGGCGGCCTCGGCCGCGGCCTCCTCCAGGCGGCCCAGGCCGATCAGGGCCTTGGCGCGGTTGGCCACGTTCAGGGCGGCGAAGGGGGCGAACGGCACCAGGTCCGACAGCCGGCCGGCGATCTCCGTCTCGGCCAGGGCTTCGGCGTACGCGGCCTCGTCCAGGTGGCGGGAGGCCCGGTTGGCGTGGATGCGGATGAGCTGCACCATGTCGCCGGCCCGTTCGGCGTAGGCCAGGGCCCGCAGGTAGTAGGCGTCGTTCGCGCGGCGGTCGCCGTCGAGGGCGGCGAGCATGGCCAGGACCGTGTTGGCCATGGCCAGCGCGCCGGGGTCGCCCAGGCTGCTGGCCTGCTCCATGGCCTTGTCCGCCAGCTCGGCGCAGCCGGAGCGGTCGCCCTTCAGCCAGTGGACCGACGCCATGGACGCGGCGCACATGGCGGCGTCGGCGGGCGGCAGGCCGTGCGCGTAGCCCCGCTCGTACATGGCCAGGGCGGTGTCGAGCTCGCCGCGCATGTGGTCGATGAAGGCCAGCCGCCGGGCCACGTACGCGTCGAACGCGGGGCCCTCGGCGGCCTGGGCGAGCAGCTCGCGGGCCGTCGTCCAGTGGCCGCGGTTCTGCTCGGCGATGCCGGCCAGCCTGAGCATCGGGGGAGAGCGCCTGGCGGGCTCGGGTAACAGCTCCAGGGCGGCCAGCACGTCCCCGCGCTCGGCCAGGGCCGGGCCGTGCGCGTCGAGCAGGGAGGCGGCCAGGGTGGTGTGGGCGGTCTCGACGGCCGCGCGCAGGGCCAGCTCGGGCCGGTCGTGCTCGGCGTACCAGCGGGCGGCGACCGCCGCCACGTCGTGGGCCTCGTGCCGGTCGAGGGGCGCGTGCCTGGCCAGCACGTGCCCGCCGGTGGAGGTCAGGCGGTGGCCGTCCTGGCCGGGCTCGAGGAAGATGCCCCGGCCGGCCAGCGAGTCGAGCGTGTCGGGCGGCGCGCCCAGCGTGGCGGCCAGGCCCGGGGTGAGCACCGGCAGCACGGTGGCCGCCCGCAGCAGCTCCCGCATGGGGGCGGGCAAGTCCTTGTACGCGGCCAGCGTCAGGCGTTCCAGCGTGGCGGAGCCCGCCGTCAGGCCCGCCACGATGCCGGGCCAGGTGGCGGGGTCCTCGCGGACCAGGGCGTCGAGCGCGGCCTGCACGGCGGCCGGCCAGCCGCCGCAGGTGCGATGCAGCTCGGCGGCGACGGCCGCGCCCGCCTCGCCCAGCAGGTTCCGCGCCCACGCGGCGGTCTCGTCGGGGGCGAGCGCGAGGTCGATGGCGTCGAGGTCGAGCACCTCGTGGTCCTGCCGCAGCCGCGCGGTAGGGAACGGCAGCGGCGCCCGTGACGCGGTGACCAGGTGCAGGTGCCTGGGCGCGGCCCGGACCAGCGTCTCCACGTAGCGCACCGGGCCCGGCGCGCCCACGATCGCCTCGACGCCGTCGAAGACCAGGACGAGCCCGCGCCGCAGCCGCCCGGCCAGCGCCTGGGCCAGCGCGCCCGCCAGCGCCGCGGCCCTGGACAGCTCGTCGGCGTCGGGGCCGAGCGGGGCCGCGGCCGCGGTCACCAGATCGGCGGGCAGGTCGGGCACCTTGCCGGACAACGCGGAGGCCACCGCGCCGGCCAGCGTGGGCAGGTCGCGGTCGGCGGGCCCGAGCCGGTGCAGCACGCCGCCCACGGCCCGGCTCCAGCCGGTCAGCGCGGTCGTCTTCCCATAGCCCGTGGTGGCCACGAGCGAGGTGAGCCTGTGCGCGAGAGCCCCGTCGAGCCGCCGGTCGAGGGCGGGACGGGGATGCACCCACCCTCGTTCCACCCCCCGCATGCTACGCGGGGCCCGCCAGGGACTCCAGAGTTCGCAAATTGCCACCTCCCGGTAACCAGCGGGTAGGCGCACTATGGTCGTACTTCGACAGGAGGCACCGTGGAACAGGATCTGCCCGGCGGTGCGCGGCTCATCGTCGGGGTCGACGAGTCCCCGGCCGCGCGCTGGGCTCTGGCCTGGGCCATCGGCGCGGCCAGGCTGCACCGGATGGCTCTCGTGGCCGTGCACGTCAGCCGTGCCCCCGTCCATCCCTTCCCCGAGGCGCTGCCCGTGCAGCACGCGGTCAGGCTGGGCGAGGAGGCGCGTTGCAACGAGGTGATCACGGGCGTGTTCGAGGACGTGGCGGGCGGGGTGCCCGAGGATCTCACCGTGGCCGTGGTCGGCCGGGTCGGCGATCCTGGATACCACCTCGTCGACCTCGCCCGCGAAGGCGACCTGCTGGTGCTCGGACGGGGGCGGCGCGGCCTGCTGAGCCGCATCTTCCTGCCCTCGACCAGCATGTACTGCGCACGCCACGCGCGCACGACGGTCGTGATCGTGCAGCAGCCGTCGCCGCCCGACGACCCGGAGATGTCAGGGGAGCGCAACCGCCGCTTCTGGACCCGCCGACATCCGTGACCTGAGCAGGCGCAGTCCCTCGGGGATGGCGTCCCGGCCGATCGCGCCGTAGCCCAGGACCAGGCCCGGCTGGGCCGGGGGCTGGCCGCAGTACGCCTCCAGCGGCTCCACCGCCAGGCCGGGCGCGGAACCCATGGTCACGCCCGGCGCGAACCGGGCACACAGGTGCAGGCCCGCCGTGGACGGGACAAGGCGTAGGCGCTCGTCCCCGGCCAGGGCCTCGGCGATCAGGGCGTGCCGGGCGGCGTACTCGCGGGTGGCTTTCCTGATGTGCCTGGCCAGCAGGCCCTCGTCGATGAAGCGGGCCAGGGCCGCCTGCGTGGGCAGCTCGCCGTGCCAGTCGGAGAGCTGCCGGGCCGCGCGCAGCGCCGGGCCGAGCGAGGCCGGGGCGACCAGGAAGCCGAGCCTGAGCATGGGGAGCAGCGTCTTGGAGAACGAGCCCACGTAGACGACGCGGCCCGCGCGGTCGAGACTCTGGAGGGGTTCGAGCGGGCGCTCGCCGAAGCGGAACTCGCTGTCGTAGTCGTCCTCGATCACCACCGCCCGGCGGCGTTCGGCCCAGGCGAGCAGGGCGGCGCGGCGGGCCAGCGACATGGGCGTGCCCAGGGGGAACTGGTGGGACGGGGTGACGTACACCAGGCGGGCCGAGCGCGGGAGGGCCCCGACGTCGAGGCCCTCGCCGTCCACCGGCACGCCGACGACCCGGGCGCCCAGCGAGCGGAACAGCAGCCGCGCCGGCGGGTAACCCGGCTCCTCCACGGCCACGACGGCGCCCGGCTCGATCAGGACGCGGCCGACGAGGTCCAGCGCCTGCTGCGCGCCGTTGGTGATCAGCACGTCGCCGGGGCCCGCGTGGACCGAGCGGCTGAGCCCGATGTGCCGGGAGATGGCCTCGCGCAGCGGCTCGTGCCCGGCCGGGTCTCCGTAGCCGGCGGCGCTCACCCGCAGCTCGCGGGCCACCAGGCGGCGCCAGGTCTCCATGGGGAACAGGCGGGCGTCGGGGACGCCGGGGCGGAAGTCGTACCGGGCGGGGGTCATGCCCTTCGGGAGTTCCAGGTCCTGCCAGACGGCACGCGGGCGTACGACGCCCTTCGGCGCGGCCCGGCCCCTGACCGGCTCCGCCGACACGAACGTGCCCGCGCCCGCCCGCCCCACCAGGAACCCGTCCGCGACCAGGCGGTCGTAGGCGAGGGCGACCGTGTTCCTGGAGATCTCCAGGCGGCCGGCCAGCTCCCTGGTCGGGGGGAGCCGCTCGCCCGATCTGAGCCGGCCGTCGAGTATGGCGTCGAGGAGCTGCCGGTAGACCTGTGCGGCCAGGTCACCACGGCCTTCGAGGCTGATGTGAACGTCCAACTTGGCCCAATCATCTCGCCGGAAATTGGAGCTTACACCGGGACAAGATGGCTTCGATGATGAGCATATGTCGAAATATCGGCGCATCTTGGCCCAGGCGCAGCTGGCGAACTCCGTCGGGGACGGCGTCTACCTCGTCACCTCCGCGTTCTACTTCTCCACGATCGTCGGCCTGTCGGCAACCGAGATCGGCCTCGGCCTGACGCTGGGCTGGGCCGTCGGCTCGGTGGCCGGCGTACCGCTCGGCCACCTGGCCGACCGGCGCGGCCCGCGCGGCGTCGCCGTGCTGCTCGCGCTCACGACCGCCACGGCGGTCGGCTCGTTCCTGTTCGTCCGCTCGTTCGCGCTGTTCGTCCTGGTGGCCTGCCTGTACGGCACCGCGCAGACCGGCCTGTCGGCCGCCCGTCAGGCGCTGCTCGCCGCCCTGATCGAGCCCGCCGAGCGGACGGCCGTGCGGGCGGTCCTGCAGGCCACGCTCAACGCCGGCCTGGCCGTCGGCGCCGCGCTGGGCGGGCTCGCGCTGCACCTCGGCACGCGGGAGGGCTATCTGGCGGTGCTCGCGCTCGACGCCGTCAGCTTCCTCGCCGCCGCCGCCCTGCTGCTCGCCCTGCCTCCGGTACGGGCGGTGCGGGCTCCGTCCGGGCCCCGGCTGGCGGTGCTCAGGGACCGGCCCTACGCGCTCATCACGCTGATCAACGCGGTGATGCTGTTCTACATGCCGCTGCTGAGCCTGGTCGTGCCGCTCTGGATCGCCGCCCGTACCAGCGCCCCCACCTGGGTGGTCTCGGTCCTGCTGCTGATCAACACGGGCGGTGTGGTGCTCTTCCAGGTCCGGGTGGCCAAGCGGGTGAACGGGCTGCGGGACGCCGCGGCGGCGGTGCGGCAGGCGGGGCTGGTGATGTTCGCGGCCTGCCTGGTGTTCGCGCTGAGCCCGTACGGGTGGGCGTTCCTGCTCGTGGCGACCGTCCTGCAGGTGATCGCCGAGATGCTGCTGGCCTCTGGGGCCTGGGAGATCAGCTTCACCCTCGCCCCCGACGACCGGCAGGGCCAGTACCAGGCCTTCTTCGGCACCGGCGTGGCCGTGGCCAGGATGCTCGGGCCCGTCGTGCTCACCACGCTCGTGCTGGACGGCGGGACGCTGGGCTGGCTGCTGACCGGCGCCATGTTCGTGACGGCCGGCGCCGCGATGGCACCGGCCGTCAGGTGGGCCAGGTCACTTGAACCGGCGTAGCCGCAGGCTGTCGCCGGCCATGACCGGCCGCACCAGCGTGTCCGTCGGCGCCGCCGGCACCACCGAGCCGATCGACCGGTCCCGCGACGACCCGCGGCTCGTCCCGCTTCCCTTCGGCTCGTCCACCTGCGGCAGCGCCGCCGTGTACCCGGCCTTCTGCACCTCCGCGATCAGCACCGCCGGATCCACCCCGCGCGGAAAGCTGAACCGCCGGATCCACCCCGCCCGGAAAGCTGACCCGCGCCTGCCCCGTCGCGTAGTCCACCGTCGCCGTCACGCCGTCCAGCCTGTTCAGCGTGCGCTCGATCCGGTTCGCGCGGGACGCGCACGTCATGCCGTCGGCCGCCGATCGCCGACTCGACGGCCCGGCCCTCGGCGTTCGCCGTGACGGAGGACATCACCTCTCCCCTCCTCAGTGCGTGTGGTCGTGGGTGGCGGAGGGCGCGTGCCCGTCGGACAGGGTGGCCGTGGCCGTGAAGGCCGCCGTACGGACCTTGCCCTCGTGCTGGAAGTCGAGGAACAGGCGGTAGTCGCCCCGGCTGGGGGCCTCGGCGTAGAACGTGATCTCCGGTCCCGCCTTGTCGCTCTCTTCCGGGTGCACGTGCAGGTAGGCCAGGTCGCCGGCGCGGAGGGCGACCAGGTGACCGTACGCGCCCAGGTAGGGCTCCAGGTCGGTGACCGGCTCGCCGTCCTTGTTGACCGTCAGGGTGAGCTTGCCGGCCCGGCCGGGGACCAGGTCTCCCGCGAGGTTGACGGTGTAGTCGTCGACGGCCGCCGTACGGCTGACGTGGGGCAGGGGCTCGGGCCGGTAGTCGCCCGCGGCCTGCAGGTCCGCGCCGAGCGTGAGCTTCTCCCCGCCCTTGGGGACGAAGTCGGCGAAGGCCTTGTACGCGCCCGCCTTGGGGAGCGTCAGCCTGACCGACCAGGTGCCGTCGGGGGCCAGGTCCGGGTGCACGTGCTGGAAACTCGTCAGGTCGCGGGAGGCGACGATGAAGTGCAGCTTCTTGTCGTGCTCGACCTGGTAGTCGGTGACCGCCTTGCCGTCGGGGGCGATCACGGTGAACTTGAAGTCCGTCGGCACGCCGGTCGTGATGGAGGTGATCGGGTTGAGGGTGTAGCCGTTCTGCGACACTTGGAGCCCCCCGGGGGTATCGCTGGTAACTGGTTGCTGTGTGGAGTGCCCGTCACCGGTGTGGCTGGTGGCATGGCCGTCACCTGCGTGACTGGCGGCTTGGTCGCCGCCGGTCCGGGTGTCCGCCGCCGTCGCGGTGCCGGCCGCTGTCGGCGTGATCATCTTGCCCACGCCCAGGGCGCCGCCGAAGACGACGGCAAGCCCCAGGGCGTACGAGCCGAGCTTGGCGGCCGTCCTCATGACCGGCCCGCCATGTCGTGGCCGATGGCCGCGGTGCTCATCGCTGTCCGTCTCCTCGACACGTCTCTACCTCGTTCCGGGTCCAACACTTCAGATCGTGCTCTCCACTTCAGATACGGCCGGCCGGCGCATGAAGGCGGCACTGAGCACGGCACCGATTACGGCGATCACCGCCGCGCCCGCGAAGGCCGGCTGGAAACCGCTGGTCTGCGAGGTGAAGACGGCGGTCATGGCGGCCAGGCCGAGCGCGGAGCCGACCTGGTAGGTCGTGTTGACGATGCCCGAGGCGAGCCCGGCCTCCTCCGGCCGCGCGCCGGACATGGCCGACATCATCGCCGGGATGTACGCCAGGGACATGCCGACCGCCGCGACCAGGCTCGCCGGGAGCACGTTCGTGACGAAGCCGCCGGTGAACTGGAGCCCGGCCACGCCAGCCGCGAGCACCGCCAGCCCGGTCACGATGAGCGGCTTGGCCCTGAACCTGCCCAGCAGCCGGGCCGTGATGCCGATCATGAAGATCATGATGGCCACCGTCATCGGCAGCAGCGCCGCGCCGCCGGCGAAGGCGCCGTAGCCGAGGGACTGCTGCAGGTAGAGGTTGAGGAAGTACCACATCGGGATCCAGGCGGCGCCGAGCAGGGCCATCGCCAGGTTCGCCGTGGCCAGGCCGGGGGTGCGCCAGATCCGCAGGGGCATGAGGGGGTTCCTGGCCGTACGCTGCACGAGCAGGAACAGGGCCAGCAGTGCCGCGCCGGCGATCCCGGCGGGCCAGTTCGTGGCCACGATGGCGTACACGACGAGTGCGATGCCGGCCGTGACCGAGACCGCGCCGACGAGGTCCACCGAGCCGCGCCGACCGGCGGCCGCGGGAAGCAGCCTGGTCGCTGCCAGGGTGGCCAGGCCGATCGGGATGTAGATGATGAACACCCAGGGCCAGCTCAGGTACTCGGTGATCACGCCGCCCAGGAACACGCCCGCGGTGCCGCCCGCCGGGGCCGCGGCGCCGTACAGGGCCATGGCCTTGCCCAGCTCGCGCGGGTTGTGCCCGAAGAGCATCATCAGCAGCGTCATCGCGGCCGGCGCGATCAGCGCCCCGCCGACGCCCTGCACCGCGCGCCCCGCCACCTCGACCCAGGCGGTCGTGGCGGCCGCGGCGACCACGGAACCGGCGATCAGCACCGCCCATCCCGTGACGAACACCCTGCGCGCCCCGAACAGGTCGGCCAGCCGCCCGCCGAGCAGCAGCAGGCCGCCGAACGTGACCACGTAGGCGTTGAACACCCACTGCAGGCCGCCGGGGGAGAAGCCCAGGTCGCGCTGCATGTCGGGCAACGCGACCCCGATGATCGAGGTATCCATGATCACCATGAACTGTGCGGCGGCCAGCACGACCAAGGCCCACCAGCGCTTGTTGTCAGTCATGTTCCTTGCTCTCCTTCCTTACCCCCAGGGGGTATCTGTCGGATCGCGAGGAACGTAATATACCCCCATGGGGTATGTCAAGCCTCCAAGTCGGCCCCCTGGGCCGACCCCCGCACTGCGCATCCCGGCTGGATATTTGGCATGATCGAGCTGTTGTCCACGTTGGGGTGCCCGGAACGTTGTTGACTGGGATGTTGTCCAAGATGGGACGGGTATGGCAGCCCCACCAGGGGTTGAACGCCCGTCCTTCGCGCATTCCACACATCTGGTCCGTGCGCAACACAGGGAGCGCAGCCATACCTTGCTAGGCTGCTTGTCAACCGTTGGGTCTCACCCCGGCAGGTGAGGCCGTCGAAGAAGTGGGGTCACACCGTGAAGAAGCTGCTCGTACTGGCGCTGATCGCCCTTGGGGGGTTGCTGATCTGGCGTAAGGTGCAGGCCGACCGCGCAGAGCTCGATCTCTGGACCGAGGCGACCGGCAGCGAGAACTAACCGACCGGCGAGGCGATGAGTGACGTCGTCCCCATCAAGCTGGCGTGCCTGGACCTGGCAGGCACCACAGTCGGTGACATCGCCATGGTCGAGCGCGCCTTCGCCGAGGCGATCGCGACCCAGGGCATAGTGCCCGGGACCGGAGCGTACGCGCGTGCCATGGTTCACGTGCACCGGTCCCGGGGCTGCCCCAAGATCGATGTCTTCCGCGGGATCTTTCCTGGCAACGAGGCGCAGGCGCAGGCGGCGAACCTGACGTTCGAACGCTCCTACGAGGGTGCGCTGGAGCGGGCGGGTCTCGTACCCATGCCCGGAGTCCTGGAGGTCCTCGACAAGCTCCGCGGCACCGGCATCAAGCTCGCCCTGATCACCGGCTTCAGCCGCACGACCCTGAGCCGGGTCCTGAGCGTCCTGGGTTGGCACGACAAGATCGACCTGGCCATCTCCCCCGAGGACGCCGGCGGCCGCGGCCGCCCCTGGCCGGACATGGTCCTGCACGCGGTGCTCCGACTGGGGGTGGACGACGTACGCCAGGTGGCCGTCATCGGCGACTCGGAGAGCGACATGCTGTGCGGCAAGCGCGCGGGGGCCTCGATCGTGGCGGGGGTGATGACGGGGGTGCACAGCCGCGAACGCCTGCTGAAGGGCGGGGCTACGCACATCCTGGACTCGATCGCGGATTTCCCGAGCTTGGTCCTTAGTGACGACCTTGGTACGACGCAGGTGGCTTCTTCCGCCCGGTAAGCTATCTTCGTCGAAGGGGCCTTAGCTCAGTTGGCAGAGCGCCTGCTTTGCAAGCAGGAAGTCAGGAGTTCGAATCTCCTAGGCTCCACTGCACTTCGAAGGCCACTTCCTGTGATCGGGAAGTGGCCTTCTTGATCTTGTACAGCTGCAGAGTACAGCTACGGGCCCACACAGTCGCTGATCGGTGGCGAGTCATCTGGAGTACAGCTCGGGGCTTGCGCTCGAAGATCACCGTGGGTCTGGGTTCGCATGGCGCAGTCGCTTTGATCTCCCCTTAGCATGGATTTTCCTACGGTTCTTATCGGCACATGTGTCCTGAGAGTCACGGAGAAGATCTTCATGCCCCTACCTCAACGCCCCGGCGGCATCCTGGCTCGAGTGAGTGAAAAGCTCACACTCATTCGCCATGGAGCCAACGGTGAGGAGCAGATCGAAGTCTATGGTGCGGTCCAGGAGAACAAAGCGCTGTTCGGGATAGACGCTGACGTAGAAGAAGGCGACCTGATCGAAAAGCCCTTGCCTTCGGGGAAAACGAAGCGGTACAAGGTCGTCAATGTCACATATCACAATGCCCCCGGCGTGCCCGCCCACGCGCACCACGTGACGGCGAGCATCGAGACCGTGAGAACGCATGCACAGGTGTCCCGCCGTCGTGTGGAGCTTCCCGGCCTACATCCCAAGATCTCAGATGCAGCGGGCGCTCTGTTTGCAGACGGTCACTACAGTCGCGCTGTTCTCGCTGCATTTCAGGCTGTCGAGCACGAGGTACAGCAGAAGGCTCAGCTCAATGACTCAGGCGTCTCATTGATGCACAAGGCTTTCGGCTCTGCATCTCCGCCGATCAACGTGGCTCGCCATACAGGCCGGAATGCTCAAGACGAGCAAGAAGGCTTCCGATTCTTGTTCGTTGGCGCTATGGGAGGCTTGCGTAACCCTCGCGCCCATGGAGTTGATCTTCCGGATTCGGAGCAGGAAGCCTTGGAATACTTGGCCTTCGCCAGTGCTTTGATGCGGAGACTGTGAGCGTCGAGGGCGACTCTTGTGTCGATGCCCACGGTGCAGGCGTCGATGCTGAGCAGGAGGGCCACCCCGTCTGCTTGGGAGGTGGCCCTGGGAAGGTCTACGACTTAAGACTGTCGCCCAGCCTCTTGAGCGCCTTGCGAGTCTCCTCTGAGGAGACCTCGCTGTAGATGTTCATGGTCACTGCGATCTGTGAGTGGCGAAGGATCTGCATGGCAACGCGTGGGTGGACGTCGAGAGCGACGAGCAAGGATGCGCAGGTCTTGCGGGTCGCGTGGACGTGGACTTTGCGCACGCTGGCCTTGGTGCAGGCGTTCGCGAAGCTGCGCCGGAAGTTGGACGGCTCGATGGGCCGGCCACTGGCCGTGGTGAAGACGAGCCCGGTGTCCTGCCAGGCGTCTCCAGCCGCTTCCTGGGCTGTGTTGCGCGCTTGTTGACGGGCACGAAGGGCCGTCGTGACGATCTCCGGGAAGGGCAGAGTGGCGTCGGACGCATCCGTCTTGGTCTGGCGGTGCAGCAGCTTTTCTCCCACGCGCTGGAGTTGCCAGCCGATCGTCATCTCGGCCTGATCGAGGTCCACGTCTTCCCAGCGCAGCCCGAGCGTCTCACCCAGCCGCAGCCCGAGGACGAGCACCAGGACGTAGGCCGGGTACAGCGGATCCTCGTTCTTGCGCGCCGACTCCAGGAAGGCACGTGCTTCCTCGACGGACCAGGGCTTGACCTTGCGCTTCCTAGGAACCGACATCTTGACGTTGGCGGCGACGTTGCGCGTCAACGTCTCTTCACGCACTGCGTTGCTCAGCGCGGCCCGCAGCGTCATATAGGCGTCGTGAACCGTCCACTCCGAGGGCAGCGACCGGCAGCACTTGCCGATGGCGCAGCAGTGCCGACGCCGCTTCGGGTTGCTGTGGCTCTCAGGCCGAGCGGCGTCCTTGCCCTGGTCACAGCAGAGGCAGGACCGGCGCAGCTTGTTCAGCCAGGCTTGGACGTCGCGGACGGTCAGCTTGTCGAGCCGCTTGGAGCCGAGTGCTGGCGTGATGTAGAGCCGGGAGAACATCTCGTAGTTCGCCACCGTCTTGGGCGCGAGCTTGGGTTCCACGACGTGCGTGAGCCAGTACGCCAGGTAGTCCGAGAGCTTCGGCGATTTCGTGACTACCGGTCCCCTGCGAGCCAGCTCGTGGAGCTTGAGCCACTTCTCGTGCGTCTCCTCGCGAGTCGTGCCGTAGGTCCATTTCCGGGTCCTCTTGCCTTCTGGGGTGGTGACCCAGACGTAGCCTGCCCAGCCGTTCTTGTACGGGAAGATCGAGCCTTCGTTGTTGGCCCGGGTTCGCCGGCTCTTGCGAGGGCCGCGCTCGGGCTCGTCCGGGGTCGCCGTGGTGGTCTTGGCGGGCATCAGGCGGCCTCCTCACAGAGCTGGGTGACGTACGCCTCCAGCGAGGAGGCGGGGATGCGGCGGCACCGGGTCCCGACGACGATGGACTGGAGTTCGCCGGAGCGGATGAGGTTGTAGAGCGTCCAGCGGCTGACCTTCAGGGCGGCCATCGCTTCCGGGACGGTGAGCAGTTCAGCGGTCATCTGGTCCCCCGAGGTGTGGTGTCCGCCGGCCGGTGATGGCGGCGGCGAGAAGCTGTTCGCCGGCGGAGAGCCCTTGTCCGGCGTAGGCCCAATGGGCGACGACCAGGACGGCGTCCTCGTCAAACAGGGGCAGGCGGCCCGTGGTGATCTCCCGGGCGCGCATGTGTTCCTCGCGGGCCGTGCGGAGTTCGCCGAGGGTGGTGGAGTAGTGGCGGCTCTTGGTGGAGAAGTGGCCGCGGAAGCCGAGCATGTGGGCCCAGTGGGTGAGCCGCAGATCGGTCAGGCCGGGGTGCTCGCCCAAGCGCATGCAGGCGGCGATCAGGTGTCGAGCGTGCTCGCGGATCGGTAGGGCGTCGAGGTTGTCGAGCGGTTGGATGCGGCGGTCGAGGGTGCCGACGCATTCAGCCGCCTTGGTGGCGTACTTGGCGATGTAGGCGGCGACTGCCTGCTCGGTGAGGTCGCCGTTCATGGTGATGGGGCGGACGTCGAGCTGTGTGCCCCACCGGAAGGTGCGGCTGAGCGGTTTCACCACCGCTGTCACGGCTGCTGCGGCGTGCTGGACGGCTTGGGTCAAGGCATCGGCGGTGGCCCAGGCGGGTGGCGGTGCGTGCGGGCCGTCGGGTCCGTCGAGACGGATGACGGCGTGGAAGTGGACGACGCCACGGCGCTGGTATTCGGCGACCTTGGCGAAGGCGATGCTGACGTGCTCGCGCAGGGCCTTGACGGTCAAGCCGTTGAGCTTGGCGAATCGGCGGCGCAAGGCGAGGGTGAAGCGTCGCCACAGCTCGGGGCTGAGGCGTTGAACAGGACGGAGCCGTCGTAGTCGTAGCAGTTGGGGCACAGCGGTTCGCCGAGGCGCGGATCGTCGGCGCTGTGCCGCTCGGTGCAGGACCGCACGATGCCGTGCGGGCAGGGCTGGGCATCGCGGCGGGCATGGCAGGGCAGGACCTTGCCGTTCTTCTCCCGCCGCACGTGGACAGCCCCGAAGGACGGTGCGGTGAGAGTGATGAACAGGCACGGGTGGCTGCTGACGGTCTCGGGTACGCCCTTGCCTCCGACGAGGCCGGCGCGGACGAGTTGGTAGGTGTCGGCGCGGTAGACCTCGGCGCAGGCGGGGCAGCGGGAGGCGCGGCGGGTCTTGCACGGGAGGCGCAGGACGCCGTTCGGTTCCTGGGTGGTGCTGTAGCGGTGCAGGAGGTGGCCGGTGGCCTGGTCGTAGTGTTCGACTTTGCCGTGCAGGTGGATGGGCTGGCGGCAGCCGCCGGTGCGCTTGATCTGGCTGGCCCAGCGGTCGTAGTCGGGTTGGTTGAGCCGGTGGATCATTCCAGCCACGGCGTGGCTGTGAGCAAGGTGGGGCAAGATGGGTCCTGTCCTATCCAGTCACTCTGGTGTGGATGGCCCCCGGCCTGGCGCGGATCTTGGCGGATGTGTGGCCAGGCGGGGGGCGCTACAGCGGCTATGCGCCGTGGTTGTCGATGCCGGTGCCGTGGCAGTCGGCGCAGGTCTGGTCGTCGTAGATGCCGGTGGTGTTGCAGGTGCAGCAGCCGTAGTGGCCCGTGACATCGTTCATGCCGGTAGTCCTTCGTGCGGATGGCTGAGGGTGAGCGTTCATGGCGCCCCCTTCAGCCGGCTTCCGGAGCGGTGCGCAGGGTGCGGAGCAGGTCGGTGGCGAGCTGGTCTGACACGCCCAAGCGGGTACGGATGAGGTCCGCCGTGACTGGCCTGCCGTGCTTGGCGAGGTGTTCGTCGGCGACGCGGCGGGCGTAGTCGACCAGGGCCGGATCAGGTGCGGGAACGTCGTGCTGACGATCGGGTTCGTGAGCCGGGGCCAGGGCCGGCTGGTCCTCGTTCGGGACGTGGCGGGACCTCTCGGTGGTCACTTGGGACGTCTGTGTGCTTGTTGAGGACGTCTGTGGGACGTCCTATGCGGAGCCGGAGCGGCGTTCGAGCATGGAGACCGCGACGAGGAAGGCGCCGGCCGGGGTGGCGGCGGTGATCCAGCCCCAGACGGTTGGTGTGGCTTGGGCGAGGTTGGCGGCCAGGGACAGGATGATTCCTCCGGTCAGGACGAGGACGGGCCAGGAGATCGGGCCGCGCCTGGTCCGGTGGGTCTTCTTGTCGCGTTGGCGTTCGCGGCGCAGGTCAGGTCGATGCAGATGGCGATGGCCCAGGACATCCAGCCGGTCTGTCCGTGTTCGCAGGCGGTGTCGCGGATGTGGGTGAACGAGCCTGCGCCCGCGATGAGTGCCAGGACAAGGACGGGGCCGGTGTCGAGGAGCCGGGCGGTGATGCGGCGTATCTCAACTCCTCTTGGCGGCGGACCGGGTCAGGCGGTCTGCTGGTCGGGTGTTGGTACGGGTTGAGCTGTCATCACTTCGGCCCAGGGCGGTGCCAGGTGTGCGTAGGTCTGTGCAGCGCGTTCCGCGGTTTGTTCGCTGACGTAGAAGGAGCGGGCGCGGTACCACTGGCCGTCCTGGTTGGCGATGACAGCGACGCCGGGTGTCTCGGCGGCGATGGCGCGGGCGGAGTCGAGCGCGGCCGGGTCGAGGTCGCCGAGGGTCATGGTGGCGGTTTCGGGATCGTTGACGCGGTGGCAGATCCGGCCGGAGCACTGGGCGCGCAGCGCGGTGACGCCGGGGCCGAGGTCGGAGCCGATGCGCTGGCCGCAGCAGAACAGGTAGATGCCGAACGCCCGGCCGAGCTGCGCGATCCGCAGCAGCGCTGTCGAGGTCTTGGCGATCTCGTCCTTCTCCGACTTGTCGGCCATCAGGTACAGCTCGGCCAGCTCGTCCACCAGGACCACGATCGGTACTGGCCGCAGGTGCGGCGGGAGCTGCCAGATGTTGCGGGCGCCGGCCATCCGGCACACGCCCATCCGGTCGGTCATGAGTGCCACCAGGTCATCCAGCAGCCCGCCGCACTCGGCGCGCGTGGTGGCCAGCGCGGACAGCCGCGGCGTGTACGGGGTGAACTCGACGCCGCCCTTGAGGTCGAAGCCGACCAGGGCGACCGGTTGCGGCGCGAGGCCGACGATGAGCGCGTTGGCCAGGTTGGACTTGCCGGACTGCGTCGCGCCCGCGTTGATCCAGTGCGGCACGGTCCGGAAGTCGATCACCCACGGCTTGCCCGTCTCCAGCCGTCCCACCGTGACCTTGAGCAGTTCGGTGGACGGTGGCAGTTCATCGACCTTGACCAGCGGGTCGCGGACGGTGGCGGCGAGGCGTACCCGGCAGGGCTTGTCGGAGGAGACGCGCACGGCGTGCACGCCCCAGGAGTGCGCGAGGCGTTCGGCGGCCTCGGCGTAGTCGGCCGGGATCTGTCCTTCCAGGGTGTGCAGGGTGACGCGCCAGCCGTGCCGGGTCGGCAGGGGCAGCCACATGAACGGTTTGGTGTCCACGGCGATGCGTTGCCACTTGCGCCGGACGCGGACGACGCCGGTGGAGGCGACCAGTCCGGGGACGGTGGTGAACCAGAAGCGTTGCCGCTTCTTGGTGAGGTTGCATCCGAGAGCGACCTTGCGCCAGGTCGCCCGGATGGTGATGGCCGTGATCGGGAAGCCGATGACGAGCCAGAAGGAGCGGTAGTGCCAGCGGCGCCAGGCCCACAGCCCGGCCGCCGAGGCGGCCAGGACTGCGAGCACCGCGTAGAACTGGTCAGACATCGGCGGCCTCCTGCAGCGGAAGCAGGGCGGTCGCGCGGTAGGAGATGCCCCAGCGGCCGGCGATCTCCCAGACGTAGCCGAGCAGTCCGACCGCGTGGACGGCGTCGCCGGCCTTGATGGGCGGTTCGCCGGTGATACCGATCTTGACCAGTTCGATCCGGCCGAACTCGTCCTCCACGGAGACCGTGACCTCGTAGACGGTGTTGCCGTTCTTGTCGGTCTTGATCTCGCCGGTGTCCTTGTTGAGCACGCGAGGGCGCGGGGCCTTCACGCAGGTGATGGTGAGCTTGCTGACGTCCACAGGAATGGGGACGGTACGCATGGCTGTATGACCTCTCGTCGGCCTGTTGATCAGGCGTTTCAGGACGAGGGAGGCCGTGCCGTCAGCTCGGAGGCGATAGCATCGAAGCGCCAACTAGGGTGCTTATCGCATCCGGCCTGGGCGGGTCTCCCGCTCAGGCCACTTTCATGTGTGGCCCTCTCTCCGCCTTTCGTGAGCGGACCCCCTTGATCCACCCCTGAAACGCGAAGAGCGTTCGTGCTGAGCTGCCACCCTCCGACTACGGAGAGTTCCAGCTACAACACGAACGCTATCTGATACTGAGAGTAATCGCTAGTACTTAGAGTACGTGGACACGTACTTTTTCTACGCGCCCACTCGCTCGGCCAGCTCCCGTAGCTCAGAGGACGCCGGATCCTGCATGGACACCAGGTCAGAGACGAGTTGCCGCACAACCCGGTGGTTGCGAATCTGCTCCGGCGTGACGTTCTCGGCCTCCAGGAGTCGCGCGACCGCTTCGTCCACCTGGCGACGCTGCGCATGCGCCCGCGCGAGATCGACAGCCAGGCGCGCCCGTCGTTCAGCCGACAATGTCGAGGCGTCCACCGCGGTTCCGACCCGCAACGCGTGCCCGGCGTCACCCACCTCCACGGCCACCGCCACCTCATGCAGCGCCACGTTGGCTGGCCCGAACTCGGTGTTGTAGTCGTTGCGCCCCTCACCGACCCGCGTGGCCATCTCGCGTGCTCGCGAGAGGTGCTCGTAGGCGACATCGGCCTGATTAAGCCGCGAAGCCGCCACCGCCCGCTGCAAGGTCAGTCCGCCCCATAGCGACATCGCTTCCACGTTGCCCTGATCGGTCAGGAACCACAGCGCCTCAGCAGCGGTCCGCGCAGTCTCCTCCACCTGATCGAAATGACGTGCCCCCAGGAACACGAACCCCAGCCGGAACGCCCCGGCCGCCATCATCAACGGGTTGCCGGCACGCTCGGCCGCGCTGATGGCCCGATCGGCCGCGATCCACGCCGCCTCCGGCTCACCCAGCTTGGCCAACGACGCCGAACACGCCTGGTAGGTGACTGCCAGCAGCTCGAACAACTCGGCCTGCCGCTCAGCAGGCGCGGACCGTACCGCGTTCTCCAGCGTCGGGACGAGCCCACGCAGCAGCTCCGTCAGCTCGACGTAGCGGCTCTGATGCGTCAGCTCCCAGGCGTGGTCCACGCGTGGCTTGAGCTGGTCGGTCGGTGGCACCGGTGTGGCGTGCAACATGGCGTACAACGAGTGTGCCCCGGACAGCACCAGCCGCAGCCCGGCCGTACCAGGCACTTCCTCGGTCGTGGCCGCCACCACCGGCGCCTCAGCGGCCAGCTCCGACAGCGGCACGTCCAGAGTTTCGGCGACCTTCTCCAGCACGGACATGCGATCGACCTTGCGCACGCCCCGCTCTACTTGCGAGATCCATGCGACCGACCGGTCCACCAGCCGAGCCAGCTCCACTTGCGACAGGCCGCGCCGTTTGCGTTCCTGAGCGATGCGCCGTCCGAGCGCCCGCTGATACTCCATGCTCACGACGTCGTGCCCTTCCCACTCAGCAGATCCAGCCAATCGACCTCGACCGAGGCCAGCAGGTCTTCGCGAGCCGCCAGGAAGCGCCTGGTGTGCTCGGTCTGCTCGTGGGCGTCGAAGGCGTCGCGGTCCCGGTACAGCTCGTAGAAGATCCGCTGGAGCGGCTGACCGTCCACCCGGTGTGAGGCGTACACGATCGTTCCCGGCTCGTGCCGGCGGATCGCCTCGATTGTCTCACCAACGAGGGTGTCGAACGCCGCCGCGCTCTCCTCGTCCTTGCAGGTGAATCGCACCATTAGTCCGAACATGCGCGCCTCCTGGGTCGCCGTAACGGGCTGGGGTCGGGATGTCTTCACTCGACCAGTACTTATTGTGCGGCGCAAGTACATCAAGTCGCTTGTACTTGAAGTATAGCACTAGTACTTTAAGTATTGATAGCGGATCGCAGGGCGTTGACCTGCATGAACGCAAGGAATCGGCGATGTCTCTGACGCTGAACAGCGGCCAAGAAATCCACCGCTGGTGTCGCAACTTTCCCGGCACCAAGGTCCAGATCAGCGAAGCGCGCCGGTTCGTCGCCGGCTACCTCGGCGACCGCCCCGAGACCTACACCGCCGAACTCGTCATCTCCGAACTCGCCACCAACGCCATCCGCCACACCCGCAGCGGCCAGGCCGCCGGCCGATTCGGCGTAAGCCTCCACGCAGGCACCGCCCTGCTGATCGTCGCCGTCCACGACGAAGGCGGCCCCTCCACCCCACAGCTACGCCAGGCCGACAGCACGGACCCAAGCGGCCGAGGCCTGCACCTGGTGGACAGCCTGACAACACGGTGGGGCGTCCACGGCGATGAGGCCGGACGCACCGTATGGGCACTCATCCCACTCGCCCAGACCACATGAGCGACTGCCTATCCCCGCACCTTCCCGAGCCGGAGCCGAACCACAAACGGTTGACCTGGTTCAAGGCGTGCAAGGAGTCACGACGGCGGACGCTCGCCTGGACCTGCCACTGCCAGGACGTCATCCACGAGCTGTGCGCCGCAGGCGGACAGTCCTTCCTACGCCGCACAGATTGCGCCGCTGACAAGGTCTTCGAGACCCACCGCATGCTCATCCGAGACGGTAACGCATTGTGGCAGGCACTGCTCCAGGGCCGAGTGCGCTGAAACTCGTCAAGATCATTTGGGGCAGCACACATTGGGCAGCACTGTGTCTAGTCCCATGAGATGCCTGACGTTTCTGTCCCACGACATGAGTGACAGGTGATCTAGGAAACATGGTCGACCTTGTACGGCCGATGAGCTTTGACGTTACGGACCGGGAGATCGGTGGTGCGGTGCACCGTACGCGGCCCCTCGTCCAGATCGATGGTCAACGTGGTGTCGCTGACATGCACGGTGACCACCCGGCCGACATACAACCGCCCGAGCGCGACCCTCTGCCGGGTCACCATGATCACACCGAAGGCGTTCGCCCGGCGCTGCACCGTAACCGGTGACCGCTCCGGCACCGGCGGCGGCCCGGCCGGGCGAGCACCACGCAACTGCAGGCACTTGGCCCAGATCAGCGGGTTCGGCCGGACCCGCAGCAGCTGCCGGGTGTCAGGGTCGAGGAACATCAGCGTGTTCTCCTCGATCCGGATGGTGACCCGGCGCCCGCCCAGGATCTCGGCGGCCAGCAGATACCGGCCGCCCAGACTGACCATGCCGTGCTTGTTCACCGTCCGCTCCACCTCCACCACCGCGTCGTTCTCCGCCTGCGGCAGCGGCGACGGCCCCGCCGACCGGCCACCATCGGCGAACAACCGGGCCAGATCACTGGTCGACAGGTGCGAGCGCAGGCTCTTCAACCGCACCCCACCCACCAGCAGATGGATCACATTCACATCCGCCCAGAACGTGATCACCTGACCGGCGCGAGCCGGACCCAGCCAGAACTGCTTGCCCGCCACCCCCAGATTGCCGCTGGCCGGCACCACCCGCTCGAACTCGACCGGCCCGCCCGGCCAGAACGCCGCCGTCCTCGTCGACCGCCTGTCCACCGGCATGTCCTCGTCGCTGCTCTTTCGCTTGGGCGTTGCAGCAGCGGCGTCGGCAGCAGGAGCCGGATCCGGCGCGGCGGTCAGAATCGCCGGCAGGCGCAGCGGCAGCAACTCCCGCTCCGCAGCACCCACCGGGCTGAACCGGTCAGCGGGCACCGCCATGTCCAGGCTCTGATGCGGCCGGGCGGTGTTGTACTGCTCCACCCACGCATCGAGTGCTGCTTGGAAGGCTTCCAGGTCCTCGAACGGGCCGGCATCATCCAGCAGCTCACGGCGCAGCGTCTGGTGGAAACGCTCCACCTTGCCCGTCGTCGTCGGTGAACGCGGCTGCGTCAGCCGATGCACGATCGCGTTGTCCCGGCAGATCCGATCGAACAACACCTCACCACCGTGGCCGAACCGCGCGGTGAACTGCTTGCCGTTGTCCGTCAGCACCTCACCCGGCGCCCCGAACGCCCGCAACGCCTCGACGAAGGCCAGACACACCGCCCGGCCGGTGGCCCGCACCACCGCCTTGGCGATCACGCAGAAGCGAGAGTGGTCATCGACGCCGGTGACCACCTTCACCTCGCGCCCGTCGGCCAGGAACAGCCCGCCCACGATGTCCAGCTGCCATAACTCCATCGGCGCCTCACGCTGCCAGCGCCGATACACCTTCTTGCGCCGCCCCGCACCGGGCTCGATGAGCCCATGGCGCACCAGCGCCCGATAAACCCCCATCCGCGACGGCGGCGGATCCACCCCGCGCAGGCCCGCCTCATGCGCCAACCGCACCGGACCCCACCGCGGATGCCGGCGCCGCAGCTCACACACCAGCACCTCCACCCGCGCACTCATCTGCGACGGGGAGGAATGCGGCCGCCGCGAACGGTCCACCAGGCCGCCCAGCCCGGACTCCCGATAACGCGACACCCAGCCCGACAACGTCTGCCGCGCCACCCCGACCTCGCGGGCGACTTCGGTCACCGAACCGCCGGCCAGCACTGCCAGCACGGCCCGATACCGCTGCTCGACAACGGACATATCCACCAGGGCCAATCCCGGCCTCCCGACGCACGACGCCGCAACGACGCACGCCAGACTGGCCGAAAACAGCACCTGTCGCCCATGTCCTGGGACTCATCCGTCAAGCATGTCCCGGGATAACACAACGCGATGCTAGATCAATGTCAGGTCTCAGGACCCGTGCGACAGATCCGGCTCGGGAGATGGGTGACACTCCGGCTAGATGATCTATCGTTCTCCTGCTGCTGAGAATAAGGCCGACCGCTGTTGCTTTCCAGAGAGGGATGATCGTGACGGAAGACGAGGTGGAGTCGCTCACCATTGCGTGGCGCACGCGGTGGGGCAGAAGTCCGATCGCCTATCAGCTCCGCGGCTGGCATGCCGACCGATGGGTCCGCTTCCACAGTCTTCCCGGGTCCAAGCGGTATGCCGACACCGAAGACGAGTACGAGATCATCCTTGATCGTCATCGCCGGGTACTTGGAGAGCTCGGGGCGCACGAAGGTCTCTATGCGATCGCCGTCTACTTCGAGGACGAGGAGGGGAGGATCTCACCCGATCCGCGTCATCCGGACGCCGTCCCATGGCTGACGATCGAGCCTGGCGACGACTCGCCATTCGACGTCGCAGCGAGGCTCTATGTCAGCATGACCTCCTTCGACCCGCAGACCTTGGATCCGCTGCTGCGGGGCGCGGCCGACGAGGAACTGATCGACGTGATCATCGCTCCTTTGGATCTCCGGTGGCTCTACCATCCCTACGACGGCGGAGCCGACGTCATCGCCCCCACCGCCTATGACCGTGATGTCTTGAAGAATCGCCATGCAGATTGGCTGTCTACGCACCCAGCTGGACTGTAGGGGCAAGCTGCGGTCGCGTTCACGATCCCAAAGCACCTTTCTGTCAGCGCTGGGGTTTGCGGACCTTGAACCGGGCGATCGGCTTGGTGGTGGTGCGGGCGACCTCGGCGATGATCTGGCCGGCGTGGGTGATGCGGAAGGTTCCGTCGGTGTCCTCGATGGTCACAGTCGCTCCGGCGTGGCCGATGCCGACACGGATGCGCTGGCCCGCAATGGAGAGCTGGCCGCGGCTGCTGACGCGCCGCTGCACGAGGACCGGCTCAGCGGCTGGGCGGGGTTCGGGGCCGGCGGGGCGGGCGTCCCGGAGACGGGCTATCTCGTCGCTGGTGAGCGGGTTGGGCAGGGTGCGCAGCAGCGTGTGCCCGTCGGTCAGGTGCAGCACGGCACCGTCGATGCGGACGGTCAGTCGGCGTCCGGCGAACTGGTAGCCGACCGGGTACTGTCGGCCGCCGAGGGCGACCAGGCCGCTGGCGTTGATGGTCCGGTCGACCTCGACTACCTCACCGGTGCCGGGGCGGGCCGGTTTGGCTGCCGGCCGGATGGGGGTGCCGCCCTCAGCGATCAGCTGCCGCAGGTGCCGGGGCGTGAGCCGGGACGGGACTTTCTTGATCCTGACCCCGGCGGCCAGCAGCTCGACGGTGCCGGCATCGGCCCGCAGTGTGATCGTGAGTCCGGCTCGGTGGGTGCCGAGCCAGAACTGCTGTCCGCAGACGGCCAGGTTGCCCGAAGCGGGCACGACCCGGGTGAACTCCACGGCCAGATTGACCGGGTCGGTCCCGTCAGCTGGCATCGCCAGCTGTTCTGTCTCGGCCTGCACTGGCGACATCGCCACCCGCTCAGCCTGAGGTTCGTGCTCAGGTCTGGTTAGCGGATCGGGGAGGGCGTGCAGGGCCGGTGGCAGCCGCAGCGGCAACTGGTCATCGTGGCGGGGTTGGAACCGGTCGGCGGGGCGGTCCATGTCCAGAGACTGGTGGGGCCGGTTGGTGTTGTAGTCGTCGACGAAGGCGTCCAGGACCTGCTGGGCATGCTCGATGCTGGTGAACGGGCCGTGGTCATCGAGCAGTTCCCGCCGCAGTGTCTGGTGGAAGCGTTCTACCTTGCCGGTGGTGGTGGGTGAGTGCGGGCGGGTCAGTCGATGGGTGATGCCGTTCTCGCGGCAGATCCGGTCGAACAGCACCTCCCCGCCGCGACCGAACCGGGCGGTGAACTGCTTGCCATTGTCGGTCAGCAGCTCGTCAGGGATTCCGTATCGGCTCAGTGCCGTGGCGAGGGTCAGGCAGACGGCCCGGCCGGTGGGGCGGGCCACCACGGTGGCGGCGACGCAGTAGCGGGAATGGTCGTCGACCCCGGTGACGACCTTGCACTCGGTGCCGTCGGCCAGCATGATTCCGCCGACGATGTCCATCTGCCACAGTTGCATCGACTCGGAGCGTTGCCAGCGTTTGTAGTCCTCCCGCCGCCGGCCTCTGGGGGTGACCTGCACCAGGCCGTGCCGCACCAGCACCCGGTGCACCGTCGCCCGGGACGGTATCGGCCCAGGGCAGCCCCGGCGTGTCAGTTCCCACACCAGCCGGCGAGCACCCCAACGAGGGTGATTACGCCGCAGTTCGCAGATCAGCGCTTCCATCTCGGCCGGTGTCCGTCTCGGTGACGTGCGCGGGCGGGATGAACGATCCGACAGCCCGGCCAGGCCCTGATCGCGGTATCGACTCAGCCATCGATGCACCGCCTGACGTGAGACTCCGAACCTGCGGGCGACCTCGGTGACACTCGCCCCGGATAACACCTGCAGCACGGCTTGGTACCTCTGCTCGACCACGCTCAACTCCACCAACACTCGGTGAAGTGTCACGCACGTCCTGAGCACGATGTGTCACGCAGGTCATGAGCCCCGACAGCGATGCTAGATCAACTGGATGAGACTTTTCTCCACGGTTTTCAAGGGCAACCCGCCTACGGCGGCCTGCCGCGCGTCGGGCGGTCGCGGGCCGCGCTGCGGCTCTTCGGCCGGTCGCGGTCCGCACCGCCCCGCACTGTATGGGGGCTTGCCACTTCGATTCCGCCATATCCCGTGAGGCTGTGACTCCAACAGGGGGCGGTCCGTCGAGTAGATCAGTTGCGCTACAGCCAAATGGATCTTCGAGACTAATGGCTGGCGCTGGCAAGCTCAATTCGGTCATCATTCATCGTATGCGATGTCCGTGCGGAGAAGAGCAAGTTCTAGGAGTGTCGAGATGACGACCCAATCGCCGTTCGAGCGAATCAGAGATATCGCGCAGTCCGCTCCAGCGAACTTGGAGGTCTGGCGGTGGGGGCGCTCTGCTCTTCCTGGCGTTCTGGCCGAGGTGTCTAAAAGGCGACTCGCAGAAAAGATTGAACGGGTCAGGAACGGCGGTCCTATCGGTGACGATGGGGAAGTTGGAGGCAGGTGGGCGTCTACTACAGCTCGCTTGGCGGAATGGGCGTTTCAGTTTGGCGATCAGTATTCGGAAGGACGGGAACTTCTGGGGCCAGAAATAACCGATGCGGTTGATATGGCACGCAATTGGAAAGTTGTCGATATTGCCCTGCAGGGAGGTAGGTCGGGGCGAGCGAAGATATCACAAAATAGGCGCGGCTTCTGGGTTGATCCATTTAGCAATCCGCGAATGGAGGTTCTAGACATCCTCTTGGAAGGTATCGATACCTTTGCACAGCCGACGACGGACTTCGGTCCCGATATAGCACCTGCGCTCAGGTTTCTGAACGGCATGACTTCCTTCAGTTCGCGAGACTCGGAGACCGTTCCCCGATGGGTCATGGGAATATTCGTCCAACGTGCGAAGAATCGCCTGCAGAATCAGCACTGGGAGGTTCCGCGAACCACTGATCTTGGTGGGCTAACCCTTGAAGAATTGATCCCGTTGCTTGCCACAATCAAAGGAATCTCGGAGCTTGGAGCCGAGGTATTTATTCGATATCCAAGTCTTGAGATGGCTAATCCGGCATTCAAGAGGAGCGATCTCGAGCGGATGATGGCTCGCTACAATAATGGCAGCAGTAAAATTGCGCGCTTCCTTGATATAGTAACCTATTCGGGCGAGAGCGGCCGATCGCCTTTCTCTGCCCCACTTCTTTCATGGGCTGACCATATTATTATGACACCCCACTTGTTGCATGATTCGCTAGTTGAGCGAATGGTTCTTCGGGCAGCGTCGGCCGATCCGTCAAGTTCGGGAAGATTGGGAGTCGCCCTAGGTGGCCTATGCACTAGATGGGCAACTCGCCTGCGCGAGGTGCCGGGTGCTCAGGTGGCCGAGGGAGTAAAGATCCTAAGCGCAAATAATCAAAAACTGGGCGATCTCGATATAGTCGCCCTTGATGCTAGCAGAAAGCGGGGCCTAATAGTTGAAGCCAAATGGCCAGTTGACGCCCGGACTCTGGGTGACGCACGCAAGCAGGAAGATGCGATCGATAAAGGTAGGGCGCAAATAGAGCGACTTCGGGCCAAGATCGACGGGACGGTCAAGATAAAATTTCCTGGCGATTGGCCAGACTTTCAAAGCGTCCGCTGGAATTGGGTTGTTGGGACGGCCCGCTACCTGGACTCGAGAGTCACAGAATCGGATATTCCCTCAACGAGTCTACGTCTGGTTGAGGCGCTTCTGCCAGCTGCTTCTCTGCAAGAGCTCATAGAAAAAATCGAGAATCCACCCTTGCCTAAAGAGGGGGAGGACTTCCGCCTTGGATGGGAGAAGGTAAGGATAGGCGGGCATATTATCAGCGCACGCAGAATCAATATTCTACGGTCATCCATTCTGGGGCGGCAGCGCTCGGACGGATGGACGTGATTCCATCAAATTCAGCAGTCGCCATTAGTTGGTCCGAGCTCACCGATCTGATCAAGGCCACCTAATAAATGCTGCTGCCGCGCCGCTTCCGGTGCTCGGGCCTGGCGGCCCTGCGCTCCGGGTCGGCTTGCCATCGGTCACGCGGGTTGCTGTGGTTTGCTGTACAGCAGGGAAGTACAGCAACGCCGCCTCACCCAGCCTGATTGTCCCGTACGGCGTCACACGGTTGAGCAGCGGCGCCGGCTCTCGACCACGACTCTCCGCTTGACTCGTAATGAAGCAGTCCGGGCTCGACGCCGTCTGCAGATACCTGCATCCCAGGATGGGCACGCAGCCAGGCCTCCAGGACATCGGCAGTGCGGCCGGACAGCACGTCGATGCGGCCGGTGGGTCTCGGCCTCGATGAGCATGGTGGTGTAACGCTGGCGCAGCGCGAAGTCGTCCACGCCCAGCACGCGAGGCACCTACATCGGTGGCAGCGGCAGACGTAGCAGCAGGCGCAGCGCGATATGCCGCGACAAGCACACGGCCAGCGCTTGTGTACCGGCGCGGCCAGCAAGCTCACGCACCACTATGGTGAATCATTCACGGGTATAGCTCAGATTAAGTGGAGTCTGGATGCGGATATTGATCAGAGTTACACTTACCCCAAGGGGAGGCAGGAAAAATGATTCATAGGCCAGCGGATATCTCTGCAGGGAAGCCTGAACCTCTAGTTATGGGCGTATGTGAGTTGATGGTGCTACGCGCCCTAGAGCTTGCAGGAAAAAGAATCCCTTCGCGTCGGGGTGGGCGATCCCTTCGCACTCAATACCGGGATGTTCCACCATGGAAGATTCACACCCTATTTCCCGCTAGGTTGGACGAACTCGATAAGATTCTCGCTAACGCTTGGATGCTTCCGCTTTCTACTGGCGTCCCGATTGGCCTGATAGAAGTACTAGATGGGTATGTTCGTGTTCTTCTTGTTTCGGGACTGCCGTTCAATCGGGCTGACCTGCGCCTCAGTCTCTCTCGAGCTCCGCTCGATGCTCTACAGCTACCTTGGACGGATTCAACTTCTGAGTAAAGGAGCCACCCGCAGCTTCCGGATCGCCTGAACGCTTGAGGTAGCGGGTGCAAGCGACGCGAGTAGCACGTCAAGGACGAGGTGCTCCCACAGAACCGGAGTCTCAATCAAATTGCCAGCGAAAATCGGTACCAACCTCGCTTCTTATCCCACGCTATTCCGGTCTTGTGCCACGGTGCTGGGATGAGCCATAGGTGCGTTATGGGGGCGACAAGAGTAGGAGGCATCGTAGGGACAGTAGCGAGCTCTGTGTGATCTTCGAGAGATCGCCATACAGGCCAATCAACGCTGTTCATGTGTGCGTAAACAGCTAGATGTGCCTCGACGCTCTCCGTAGAAGCGAGTTTCGATCGGTTGTCCTGATTGGCTGTATCCGCCATAAAGGCGTCTATCCACTGCACTATAGCGTCGGCTGACCAATCCCAGACTCCACCGCCGAGCTCCATCATTAAGCCGATCCGCGGGCCATAGGGTCCTATAGGTATCGCATCACCGCTACGGACTCCCAGAGCGCGGAGTCGGCGAGCAGTGTTGGCTCGGTGCTGAGCCCCCACTACTCCATGACGACGGTCGACATCCCATGTCTGCACCTGACACTCGTCAAACCTCGAAACGTTCCATTTCTCTAGAGTGGACAAGAGGCCTTCCGCCTGTTTGTGCAAAAGCTTCAACGGTGGCTTCGAGATTGTATGAAGAATCCACGAGTTACGCAGGCTAGGTGCCTCCCAAAAGCCATCATCAAACTTTGGAAGGCTATTCAGGGTCCCAAGCGCTTCACCGTCTACATCGGAAGTGACTTCGACCGGGGCGGGCGGGCGATCCGGGTAAATGATCCGCAAGTCGTGCATGCTTGTTCTGGACTGATCATCATGCTGGACAACCGAAACCCCGAGGGTTTGCTCAATGCTAGCTCTGGCAAGTTCTTCTGTAGGAGATAGCTGAATACGCTTCTTTAGCATGACCAAATCATACAGCATGTTCTTGGATCGCTCATGAAAACCTAGCGACATTCCACGCGTAGTGGAGGAATCAGGGAGAAATCTGAGCCACCAAACAGGAAGGTGAAAGATGGTGAATCGGACGATTGCTGACTTCGACTCTGATCAGACCATCGGTGGCAAGGTCGTAGCGACAGTAACGTCCTCACGCGCCGACGCATCGCGCCACCATCCGCACTCGCCTGACTATGGCCTCGACTAGCTGAGCAGGACGATTGCTCCGCCTGGAAAGCGGACGTTCGGGCTGCCGCGCCGCTTCCGGTGCTCGGGCCTGGCGGCCCTGCGCTCCGGGTCGGCTTGCCACCGGACAGGCGGGTCGCTGTGGTCTGCTGTACAGCAGAGAAGTACAGCAACGGGGCCTTACACGAGCACACGCCGCCAGTCGTGAACTGCTCTCTGAGCTGCGGGATGGGGGTTTCAGGTGGTGACTGGCCCACGTTTGCAAGCAGGAAGTCAGGAGTTCGAATCTCCTAGGCTCCACCATCGAAGGGGTCGGGTAGGTGGGCCGGGCTCACCCACCCGTTGCCTGGTTACACGGTGGGCTGGCTGATGCCCGCCCCGAGCGGTCCTCGCTATCGCTCGGGCTGTTCTTCCTGGGGCGCGCCTCCGGCGCGCAGAACGGTCTTCCCATGGGGCGCTTTCGCGCACAGGGCTCAGCCGTTGCTTCCGGTCGAGCCGGAGCCTCGACCCCTGTAGGCCTTCGCTTCGCTCAGACCCGCTTATTTGAGAGGCGCAGGCTTCGCCTGCGCCTTCGTTGGTACGGCCGGCGTGCGCCGAACGTCTGCCGCCGCGCCGTATTGACCGAGTTCTTCGACTGGGGCCGCCACGCCGCCGCACGGATGCGGCCCTTACGATCGCCAGGGCATGGTCGGCCACCGTACGTGCTGGGGAGTAGTCGACGATCCAGGGTTCGTTCCTCACCCTGGTTCGCTGAGTCACGTGGTTGATCGCTGAGCTGTGAACCAGCGGATTGCAGGGTGACGAAAGCATGGGCAGGAGGCGTTACGTTGCCAGAGGCGTTCCCGGTGGTTACCGGATCTGGGACAACAAGACGCGTGTGAACGGACACGAGGTTTTCCGGGTGGGCGGCCAGCGTGATCCAGGTCGGTGGTCGTCAGAACTCCTGCTGGGTGGCCAGGTAGCTTCCTGGCGGTTGGCTTTCGTGGGTGAGGAGTAGGTCTGCTTGCCGGGCGGGCCCCTTCAGGGCGAAATCGATGTCACTGAGTTTCGATAGCGCTCATCCGATGCCGGTGAGATCGTCGTTGCTCCCCTCGCGAACGAACCTATGGGGCGGTCAAGGCCGTTTCGATCGCCGCGCCGTTTCGCTCCAACCACGCCTCCTGCCGCTTGATCTGATCGCCGACGCCCTCCTGCCACATCCGCGCCCAACCCCCGCCCTGGGTCTCGGCGATCTGCTTCATCGAGAACCACGCCCGCCTTGACCGCAGCACGGCCACCTCGACGAGCCGGGACCGATCCGTATCCGACATCCCGTAGGCGTCGGCGAGGATCCGGCAGCGACGCGGCGCATCGACGTCCTGCAGCAGCGGATCGGCGTCGACGGGATCACCCAGCGGAGCCCAATAGAGCATCGCGTTGCACACCTCATCGACCCTGGAGACCGGCTTGGCCAGGTCGAAGTCGATGAGCGCAGCTGCCTCGCCGTCCCTGAACACGATGTTGTCAGGCGTGAAGTCCATGTGCCCGACCAGTTCGGCTGGATAGGGCGGTGCGGGCGGCATGTCCGGCTGCTCGGTGAGCTCGGTGAGCCCCGAGAAGGGCCGGACCCCTTCGGGGAGGACGAAACCGGTGGCCGCGTCGTCGTAGGCCCGGACGAGGCGGCCGACCGAAGCCAACCGCGCCTCGTCGGCGATCCACGCAGGCCTCGGCCGTCCGGCGACCTCGCCGGCGACGAACGTCAGCACCTCACGTCCGGCCGCGTCAATGCCCAGAAATCTCGGAGCACCCGCGAACCCGACCGCCTCCAGGTGGCGGAGCAAGGCATGGACGAGCGGAGCGTTGAAGCCGACCGGACGCCGCACTGTGTCGCCGACACGCACGACGCCCTCGGTGACGTCACCGCCGACCAGCGCGATCTCGGGTTCGGATTCAGCAGGTTCGACGTAGGTGGCGGAGCTCATTGCGGTTTCCTCTCCAATCCGGCCAAGTGTTAGACCGTACTGCGGCACAGGGGCGCGAGCGAGTGATTTCCTTGGCCATCTACCAGGATTTCCGATGGCCGCCGGTCAGGACCCGCATGGCCATCGGCCCGGACTCATGTGGCCGCCGACCAAGAATTTTCATGGCCGATTACAACGCGTCGTTGGTGGGGAGACCTGTACGAGTTGTGCCCGGACGATTTGCTCGACGACCTGAATGGCGCCCGTGACTACTACTACATCCACAAAGGCATCGCAGCTCAAGCAGTCAACCTGCACGAAACCCTCGACCGCCGCTGCCGCTTCTTGAGCGTTTCCATTCACGCTCCGGCCTACTGCGGACGGGTCACCGGAACTACGGTGAGCAGGTGATCAAGGCCTTTGAAGTCCTTGGGATTGCAGGTGTACAGAGGAAGCCGGTTCGCGATCGCCACACAGGCAATCATCAGATCTGCAGTGCGGGGGCGTGGTTTCCGTCCTGACGCTCAGATTGTTCGCTCGCCCTTCAGCCCTTCAGCCCTTCAGCCCTTCAGCCCTTCAGCCCTTCAGCCCTTCAGCCCTTCAGCCCGGCATGCGGAAAGACCGCCATGGTTCGTAGCCCGGCCGGTCGGCGGCAAGTGCCGAGAGAATGGGCAGGTCGTCGTCCGCTAACCGCCGAGCCGGATGATGCCGCGGGAAGCGGCGACTGTCACCGCGGCCGTTCGGTCATTCACGCCAAGCTTGGCAAAGACGTGCAGCAGGTGGGTCTTGACCGTGGCCTCGCTGATGCACAAGTGTCCGGCGATGGCCTTGTTGCTCATCCCTTGGGCGACCGCGCCGAGGACCTCGATCTCCCGGCCGCTGAGCGTGTCGGGCGCGTCGGCGCGTGCCCACGACAGCACCCGCGTCACGATGGGCGGCGACAGGGTGCTCTCGCCTCGCGCCGCTGCCCGGATCGCGTCGAACAGCTGCTCCCGACCGGTGTCCTTGAGCAGGTAGCCGATGGCTCCGGCGTGGATGGCGCGGGAGATGTCGCCGTCGGTGTCGTAGGTGGTCAGGACGATGACCTTGGCGTCCGGGTCTTGCTCACGGATCCGGCTGGTCGCCGTGGCGCCGTCGATCTCGGGCAACTGCAGGTCCATCAGTGTGACGTCGGGCCGCAGGGCGCACGCCAGCCGTACCGCGTCCGTGCCGGAGATCGCCTCGCCGACCACTTCCATGTCCTCCTGGGTGCCGAGCATCGCGCGGATGCCGTCGCGGACCACTGGGTGGTCGTCGACGATCAGGACCCTGATCGTCATCGTGCCCCGCTCAGCGCCACCGCCGGAAGGCGGGCCACGACCGTGGTGCCCGCCCCTGGGGCACTTTCCACGAGAAGGGTGCCGCCGAGGCGTTCCATGCGCTCCCGCATGATCGAAAGGCCGTGTCCGGAGGCAGCCCGTAAGGGCTCGAAGCCGTCGCCGTCATCGTGGACGTCCAGCACGATCAGATCCTCCATGTACGAAAGGGTGAGCGTGACCTGACCGGCGTGGGCGTGGCGGCGGGCGTTGGCGACCGCCTCCTGCGCCACGCGCAGCAGTTCCTCCTGGACCTGGGCGTCCAGCGGCCGGACCGTACCGGTGATCACGGTGTGCGCGTCGACGCCGGTCTCGTCCGACAGGCGGCCGGACAGTCCCTGCAGCGCCTCCGGCAGGCCGCACTCGTCGAGCTGGCCCGGCCGCAGGGCGCGTACCACCCGGCGGCTCTCCGCGACGTTCTCCCGCGCGGCCCGCAACGCCTGGGTCAGATGCCTGTTGTCGGGCAGGGTGGCCTGCGCAGCCTCCAGCAACATCACCACGCTCGCGAACCCCTGGGTCAGGCTGTCGTGAATGTCACGGGACAGCCGTTGTCGCTCGGCCGCCACACCCGCCTGCCGTTCGGCCGCCGCCCGCGCTTCCTGCGCGGCCTGCAACTGCTCGATGAGCCGCTTGCGCTCGGCGCTCTGTCGCGACACCGAACTGAAGTATCCGACCGCGGTCGCCGTGCTGATCGCGATCAGGCTGGCGATGGCGATCTCGCTCCAGGTGACCGCCCCGGTCGCGTGAAAGCGATGCCACAGCCAGCCACCGGCGCACGACACCACCGCGACACGACCGACCCGCACGGCGTCCATGCAGTACGGCACGAGCACGGTCAGCGCGACCACCAGGAAGGAGGAGTCGATCGCGAACAGCCCCAGCCAGATCAGCCCGCCGCCGAGCACGTACGGCAGCGGCACGTCGTCCAAGGGCGGGGTGCGCAGCACGAACCACACGGCGTACCAGACGGCCAGGCCGGCGACGAGCACCACCGGCAGCACCTGGCCGGCCTCCGTCAGGGGCCCGGCCGAGGTGAGCACCAGCCACGAGACGAAGAAGGCATGCTGCCACCGGCGCCGCGACCGCTCCCAGGTCTCCACACCGCTGAACATAATCAGCTGCCCGTCTGCCCGCCATCAACCAGTCGACTGATCAGTGAATCGGCGGACCGCTCGATGTGCGCGTCGCCGTACCGGAACCAGACTCGATCCCGTGATCGCCATCCCCAGCCCCACCCAGGCCGTCTGGCACCTCGGCCCGATCCCGATCCGCGCCTACGCCCTCCTGATGCTGCTCGGCGTCCTCGTCGGCATCTGGGTGACCCGCCGCCGCTGGGTCGCTCGCGGCGGCGAAAGCGGCACGATCGGCGACATCGCCACCTGGGCCGTGCCGTTCGGCCTCGTCGGCGCCCGCCTCTATCACGTGGCCACTGCCTGGCAGCAGTATTTCGGTCCCGGCGGGGAACCGCTGCGCGCCCTGGCGATCTGGGAGGGCGGCATCAGCATCTGGGGCGCCGTCGCCGGCGGCGCGGTCGGCGCGTGGCTCGCCTGCCGTCGACGGGGCATCCCGTTACGCGACTTCGCCGACGCCGTCGCTCCCGGGCTCGCGCTCGGCCAGGCGATCGCCCGCTGGGGCAACTGGTTCAACCAGGAGTTGTACGGCAGGCCGACGACCCTGCCCTGGGCGCTGGAGATCGATCCCGCCCACCGGCCCCCCGGCATGGAGTCCACGGCCACCTACCATCCGGCCTTCCTGTACGAGTCGCTGTGGAACCTGGCCGTGGCCGGATTCGTCGTCTGGGCCGAACGGCGATTCCGGCTCGACCGTGGCCGGACATTCGCGGTCTACGCCGCCGCCTACACCACCGGTCGCGCCTGGATCGAGTGGCTCCGTATCGACCCCTCCCCGCACCTCCTCGGCCTGCGCCTCAACGACTGGACCGCCCTGCTCTGCTTCACGGCCGCGATCATCTACCTCACCGTGAACCGGCCGCGGTCGTTCACCCCGTCGTGAACCGGCCGCCGGCCACGCAACGCCTGGACGCCTGGACGTCCAGTAGCCAGGACGTGGCGGCAATTCCCCCGTACAGGGGAGGTGCCTCCCCCTTGCACGGGAGTGCGGTCGCGCGTGCGGTGGTTACGGTCGCAGGCATGGCTGATTCCGTTCGTCCACAGGTACGTTCGCGACGCTGGCCGGCGTACGCGCTGGCGGTGCTCTTCCTCGGGTACGCCGCCGGCAAGGCCGCCTTCGCCCTGCAGGCCCGGCTCGGGTTTCCCGGTGGGCCGCCCGTGTCGGCGGCCGAGACCGCGGGCTACTTCATGGACGCGGCCGTGGGCCAGTGGCTGGCGAGCGCGTCCGGCGTGCTCGCGGCCTGTGTGGCCGTCGCCACGGTCACGGCGCCGGGGCGCAGGGTGCCGAGAGGGTTGATGGTGTTCGTCCTGGGCGTGATGCTGCTGGCCGTGGTCGGTGGCGGGGGGACCATGGCTGTGGACGCGTTCGTCGGCATCGGCGTGGGGTGGCAGTGGTACCACGGGGTTCTTGGGGCGGTCGCGATCGGGCTGTCCCTGGAGACGGTCAGGTCCTACGTGGTGAGGACCAGACGTGGCGTGGCGTGATGGGGCGCGGTGTGATGGGGCAGGGCTGGGTGCGTACGGGGCGGCGGTGTGCTCCGCGGTCTACGGAGCGATGAAGCTCGCGCAGGCGTTGGGGGCCGGCGCGCTGGCAGACAAGGATCCGCTGCCACCTGGGCTGCGCGAGCGGCTGCTCGCCCGTGATCCGCTGTTCGTGACGAGCCACTGGTTGCTGGCGGGTGCCGCGGTGGCCGGGATCATCGTCGCGCTGGCCACCGTACGGCCCTGGGGTGCGGTCGTCCCGCGCCGGCTGCTGCTCGCGGTGACATGGACGCTGGGGATCTTCATGATCGCCCGGGCTGTCGGGGTCGTGGGGTTCGGCTTCGTCGGGGACACGTTGCTGCTGACCGGGGTACGTCCCGCACCGCCCGGGCATGCGGCACTGGCTGGTGAACTGGCGCGCTGGGATCTGCTGCTGTGGTCGCCGTTCTTCCTGCTGTGGGGCGCCTGCTGGGTGGCGGCCGGGTGGCGGCTGGGCGGGCGCGGAGCGCTCACCGCGAAGGCGCTCGATCGCTCCGGTCAATCGGGGGAGTCGGGGGAATCGAGGGAATCGTAGTGAAGGAGATCGCCGGGCTGGCAGTCCAGCTCGCGGCAGAGCGCGGAGAGCGTGGAGAAGCGGATCGCCCGCGCACGACCGTTCTTCAGGATCGACAGGTTCACGATCGTCACACCGACCCGCTCGGCCAGCTCGGTCAGGGTGAGCCCGCGCTCGGCCAGCAGCTTGTCCAGGTGGACGGTGATGCGGTGGTCGTCCTCGGGTGGCATCAGACCAGACCCTGGAGGTCGGCGCGGAGCCTGCTGCCCTGGCGGAAGAACTCGGCCAGGGCGAGGACGCCGAACCCGACGAACATGGCCCAGCGGTAGTCCTCCGCGGCGTGCAGGGCCGTTCCCCGCAGCGGGGTGCCGGCGACGAGCATGCGGAGGACCCATTCGTCCACCCCTGGGATCGCGGCGATGCCGAGCACGAGAAAGCCGATCACGGCGAGCCTTGTGGCATTTTTCGGCGTGAAGGGATCGCCCGTGTGGAAGCTGCGCATCAGCCGGAGAAGGAACACCGCGACGACACAGAGCAGCAGCGTCAGCAGCAGCTCGGGCAGGATCAGGAGGAAGCTCTGCCAAGGGGTCGGCTCGGTGATGGTCAAGGTGGCGTTGAAGGCGGGTCTGACGAGGCTGACGGTGCCCGGAGGGCTGCTGGCCAGGGGCGCCTGGGCGTCGGCCGTGGTGACGTTCGCGTAGATGTCGGTGGAGACGTAACGCGTGCTGGTCCTGGACTCGCTGAAGATCGCGTAGATGGCGCCCAGGAGCACGACCATGGCGAAAGCCAGTCCCAGCCACACGCTCAGTTCGAGGATCCGGATGCTCGTCGGTGGTTTGGCCATGGCCGGCTCCTTCGCTCGTATATCGACCATCGATAACAATGATAAACGATAAGCGGGTCCTGGTCGAACGCGGCGTCGAGCTGGACCTCCCGCAACGGCGGCCGAATATCATCGGCGCCCGCGGGGATGTCGCTAGGCATGGGGAAAAGCGCGAGCCTTCTGACGCGGGCAGTCCAGGTCGTCGTACTCACTCTTCTGATCAGTCCGATCACCGTGGTCCTCGCCGCCGGGCAGGCGGCGGCGGAGCCGTACGAGCGATCCCGCGCCGCGGCCCTGGCCGCCCGCCAACTGGCCCAGCTGAAGGTCGCCAAGCCCTTATCCATCCGCGGCTACAGCCGCAAGCGGTTCCAGCCCCTGTGGGGACACCACAAAGGCAAGTGCGACATCCGCGAGACGGTCCTGGCGCGGGACGGGCGGCGCGTCCGCAGGAACGCCGCCTGCCACCCGGTGAAGGGCATCTGGTACAGCCCGTACGACGGCAAGCGCCTCAAGAGCGAGAAGCTGGTGGACGTCGATCACGTCGTGCCACTGGCGTACGCCTGGCGTTCCGGCGCCAAGAGATGGAGCCCGGCCCGGCGCCGCGCCTTCGCCAACGACCTCGCCCGCCCCGAACTGATCACCGTCAGCCACTCCGCCAACATCGCCAAGGGCGGCCAGGGCCCGCAGAGCTGGCGCCCGCCGCGCCGCGCCTACTGGTGCCGCTACGCGACCTCGTGGATCACGGTGAAGCACCACTACCGGCTGTTCGTGACGCGGAAGGAGAGGACCGCCCTGCTCAACATGCTCCGCACCTGCCGCACCTGACGGTCGCACCGGCCAGACCAGAAGCTCCCACGTTGTTACGATCCTCCGCATGCGCAGCGCGGACACGGCGGTCGACGGAGAGGACGTGCGTCGAATCGTCATGCTGGCCATCGACGCTCTGTGGGGCGCCGACCCCCAGGCGTGGGAGGCCAAGGCCGGCACCCTGGAGTGGACGTGCTGGGAGACGCTCGAACATCTGGCCGACGACCTGTTCACCTATGCCGCGAGGTTCGGGCCGGCGAAGCCGCCGATGTCCGCGTTGTTGCCGTTCCGGACGAGCAGCGACCGGTCCGGCGGACCGGCGAACGTCATCTTCGTCGACCGGGCCGCGGGCCCCGAGGGCCTCATGGCCATCGTGGAGGCGTGTGCCGGCCTGCTCACGTCCGTCCTGCGCACCGCCCCCTCGACCACCGTCGCCTACCACGTCTTCGGCCCGTCGGACCCGGCGGGCTTCGCCGCGATGGGCGTGGTCGAGACCCTCGTCCACACCCATGACGTCGCTCAGGGGCTGAACGTCGAGTGGTCACCGCCGAGGGAGCTGTGCGAGCGGGTGCTGAGGACGCTCTTTCCCCATGTCGCCATCGACGGTGACGCCTGGGTGGTCCTGCTGTGGGCGACCGGCCGCGTAGCCCTTCCCGACCGTCCGCGACTCACCGAGTGGCGCTGGTACGGCACACAGGGCGGATGACCGCCTGCCACGCGGCCCCACGAAGGAACGCAACCCGCGAGCCCCCTTCGGGATAGAGAAGGTGACCAGCACCTTCAACACGGAGGAAGCGCCCATGAAGGGACCCACCACCCCATGGCTACGGCGAGAGTGGTGAGTCGGCCCGCGGAGAAGCTCGACGACGCGGAAATCGTCGCCGCCTCCTTGGAGGATCCCGAGGCGTTCGGCGAACTGTTCCGCCGCCACGCGCCGCGACTCCACGCCTACCTCAAGCGCCGCCTCGGGCTCGCGCTCGCCGATGACGTCGTGGCGGAGGCGTTCGCCACCGCGTTCCGGCAGCGGGGGCGGTTCGACGGGCGGGCGGAGTTCGCCGCGTGGCTCTGGGGCATCGCCAGCAACCTGATCGCCAAGCACCACCGGCAGGAGACCCGGATGTACCGGGCCTTCGCCCGAACGGGCGTGGACCCCGCGGAGGACGGCGTCGCCGAGCTGGTCAGCGACCGGATGGCCGCCGCGGCGTACGGCCCTCGCCTGGCGAAGGCGCTCGCCTCACTGAGCTCCCAGGACCGCAACGCCGTTCTGCTGCTGGCCTGGGGTGAGCTGTCGTACGCCGAGATCGCGACGATCTTGGAGCTGCCCCTCGGCACCGTCAAGGCCAAGATTCATCGGGCTCGGACGAAGCTCCGCAAAGCCCTACCCGGGGAGAATCACGATGGATGAGCTCGACGCGCTCCGGCAACTGCGGACGACCCTGGCCCGCGAGGAGCCCCCCGAACACCTCGCCCTGCGTACGAACTGGCGATCCGTCCCCCCGCCCCGCACCCGCCGCACGCTCAGCATCCCCCTGGTGAGCGCGATCGCGACGGCCGCCCTGGTCGCGGGGACCATGGCCGCCGTCCCCCTGACGCCGCCCGGCGACCGGCCGACCCGGTCGAGCGAGAGTCCTCGCGCGCCCGGCAACGCCCTGCTGGTGGCCGCCGCCAACGTACGGAAGGGTCCGCTCGGCGCGTACTGGCACACCACCCGCATCGCCGGAAAGATCTACGCGGTCGGCGACAGCGCGGCGGACCACTACAAGGTCGAGTCGAGGATGCGGTACGACACGTGGACCGGCCGGAGCGGCGCGGCCTGCCTCACCCACGAGGACCTGCCCGCCCGCCCGTGGACCGCCCACGACAGGCGGAAATGGCAGGAGGCGGGGTCCCCCATGAAGGTACGGGTCCCGACCCCGCAGGGACAGCGCACCCTCTTCCTGGAAGCCGCGAAAGGGGAGCCGGCGTGCCGCAGGGTCGCCGATCAACGATTCTTCGGCCTGACACCGCGGCAGCTCGCCGCCCTTCCCACCCAGCCGGAGCAGCTGGAGAACGCCCTGCTGAACATCGAGGGCGACTGGGAGGCGTACGCCCCGAAGGTCACGAGGCAGCCGATCCGGGCCCTGCCGGAGGACAAGCGCGTCCGGGCCCTGAGCGACGTGGCCGGCGCGCTGCTGGCCGGGGCACCCGTCCCGCCGGAGGTGCGGGCGGCCGCGTTCCGGATGCTCGCCACCCTGCCCGGCGTCCGCGTCGAGGGCAGGACGACCGATCCCTTGGGCCGCCCCGGAGTGGTGGTATCCCTCCCGCTGGAGACCACCATCCCCCTCGGCCTCTCCACCGCCCCCGAGCAACTGGGCACCTACCGACGCCAGTGGATCATCAACCCCGACGACGGAACGCTGCTGGCCATGCGGGACCTCGTGGCCACCCCACCCCGGGGCTCCCGGAACCTCCCGCCGGGCGACGACGGCCGGCCCCGCCGCCTGACGGTGGGGAGCCGGCCGGACCGCTTCCACCAGCCTGGCGAGGTGTCGGAGTACGAGACGTACGAGGTCACGGAGTGGACCGACACGGCACCGAACTGAACGGCGACGGCTTCGTCCTCGATCGTGCCCCCACTCTTCGCACTCGGACACTTGTCCCCTCCCGTCGCCGACATCCATCAACCCGCGGGCGGGTCGCAAGGCGCTTTCCGTTCTCGGGGAGGTGTGTGGCGCTGGGCTATATATGTAGACTGCCTACATATCAGGCGTCAGGAAGGGGCATTCATGAGTGAGGACCAGGTCAAGGGGTCGGTCTCGCAGACGGTGCGGCTCGTTGTCCTCATCATCGCGGGCATCATCGTCGGCAACGTGGTCGTCACCCTGCTGATCGACCGCGACCAGGGTCTCGGGCTGGACGAGCTGATCGCCTTCGGCGGGGGCGCGGCGCTGGGGCTGCTGATCGAGTTCCTGGTGTTCCGGCGGGCCCGGCGCTGAGGCATGGACGCGCTCTCCCTGGCCCGGCTGGAGTTCGGGCTGACGACGAGCATGCATTTCCTGTTCGTCGCCCTGACACTCGGTCTCGCGCCACTGATCGCGTTCCTGCAGACCGTCTGGGTCGTGCGGGGTGAGCCCCACTACGAACGGTTGACGAAGTTCTGGGGGCAGATCTATCTCGTCAACTACGGCCTCGGCATCATCTCGGGGCTGTTGCTGGAGTTCCAGTTCGGCCTCAACTGGAGCGGCCTGACGCACTTCGCCGGCGAGATCTTCGGGGCGCCCATGGCGATGGAGACGCTCTACACGTTCTTCGTCGAGTCCACGTTCCTCGGACTGTGGATCTTCGGCTGGGGGCGGATGCCGAAGGTGCTGCACCTGCTGACGTTCTACGTCGTCGCCGCCGCGGCGATCGGCTCCGCGTACCTCATCGTCGTCGCGAACGGATTTCTGCAGAACCCCGTGGGCTTCCGGAACGACGGCGAGGCGCTGCGGATCGTCGACGCGGGTGCGGTGTTCGGCAACCCCGCCGCCCTCCTCGCCGTGGGGCACATCCTGCCCGCCTCCCTCATGGTCGGCGGGTTCCTCATGGCCGGGGTGAGCGCGTGGCACTTCCGCCGGGGCACCGGTGAGGTGCGCTTCTTCCGTACCTCCATGCGGCTCGGCCTCACCGTCGGGTACGTCGCCACCTTCTTCACGATCGGGTTCGGCGACGCGTCGGTGTTGTGGGTCGTGCGCAACCAGCCGACGAAGCTGGCGGCGGGCGCCGAGGCCGAACGGGCGCAGGCGGAGATGATCGCCCAGCACGGCCCGGGGGACTACCTGGCTCCCCTCTGGGTCCCCATCGCCCTCACGGTGATGTTGTCGGTCGCCTACCTCTACGTGCTCTTCGCCCTCGTCCCGATCGTGCTGCTCGGGCGGGGCCGGATCGAGCGGCGCCGGCTCCTGCTGGGGATCGGTGTCTGGACGATCCCGCTCCCCTTCCTGACCGTCATTCTCGGCTGGCTGGTCCGCGAGGTCGGGCGACAACCCTGGGTGATCTACGACGTCCTGCCCACGAGCGCGGCCGTCTCGACGGTGAGCGCCACGAGCGTGCTGGCCTCGCTCATCGTCTTCACCGCCCTCTACGTCACGCTGGTGATCGTCGGGTACGTGCTGATCGGCCGGATCGCCCGCAGGGGCCCGGCGTCCCTCTTCCTCGGGCGGGCACTGGGCGAACCCGAAGAGGCCGACGAGTCCGCCACCGCAGAACTGGCCAAGGAGCGCTGATGGAGGTCGTCTGGTTGGTCGTCGTCGGGCTGCTGCTGGGCGGATGGTACGGGCTGGACGGGTTCAGCCTCGGCGCGGGCATGTTCCTGGGCGTACTGAGGGGCGACGCGCCGGCCCGGCGCCGGGTGGTCGCGGCGATCGGGCCGTTCTTCCTGGCCAACGAGGTCTGGCTGATCGCCTTCGCGGGGGTGCTGGCGGTGACGTTCCCGGAGGCGGAGGCCAGGCTGTTCACGGTGGCGTATCCCGTGATCGTCGTCATGGTCGCCGCCTGGCTGGTGCGGGACGCGGCGATGTGGTTCCGCGCGCGGCGGCCGGGGCGGGCCTGGCGGGCACGATGGGAGACGACGCAGGCGGTGGCGAGCGTGGTGTTCGCCGCTTCGGCCGGGCTCTTCCTCGGCAACGCCGTGCAGGTTCCGGGGGAGGGAGGGCTCCGGCTGCTCAGTCCGTACGCGCTGCTCTGCGCTGTCGCCGTGCCGGCGCTCTTCGCCCTGCACGGTACGGCCTTCCTCACCGCCCGCACCACGGGGGAGTTGCGCGACCGGGCCAGGCGCACGGCCGGGCGGCTGGCGCCCCTCGTCCTCGTGCTCCTGGTGGCACTCATCGGCACGGCCCCGCTCGTGGCGCCGGCCGGTGTCACTCCCGTCGCGCTCGTCCTCGGCCTCGCCGGCCCGGCCTCCGTCGCCGTGGCCTGGCTCGCCCTCAGGGCCGGCCGCGACGGCCGGGCATTCGCGGCGACGGCCGTGGCCGCCGTTTCTGTGCCGCCGGCCGTCGGGGCGCTGATCGCCGGCAGGCTGCTGGGCTCGGTGGCGGAGCCCAGCACGATCGGTCAGCTCTCGATGATGGCGCTGCCGATCCTCCCGCTCCTGCTCGGCGCCCAGGCGGTGCTCTGGTGGGTCAACCGGCACCGCCTGAACGACCACTCGGTGACCTTCTTCTGACCCCGACCCCTGCACAACCTGGCCCGGAGGAACTCCGGCTTGCCGCCGTCGATGAACCTCCAGGCCGGGCAGCAGGCCGTTTTCGCCCTGCGATGAAGCCCTCCGGCCGGGCCGCGGCGGACGGCTAGCCTCGCGGCATGATCTGGGAGCCCACCGCAGCCGGCGTGCTGCGCCTGCCCTCGGGCCGCCTCGTCCGCGGCCGGGGCCTGAGACACCCGCTGCCGCCCGGCCCGCGACCCACCTTCGCCCTCTACCTCCTGGGCAAGCGCCCGCCGCAGGTCGAGTGGGAGCACCAGTGGGTGCGCTGGCCCGACTTCCGGCTCCCCACCGATCGCGAGGCTGCCGCCGAGGCCCTGCGCGAGGCGTGGGAGCGGGCCGCCTCCGAGCGCGTCGAGATCGCCTGCGGCGGCGGGCGCGGCCGCACCGGCACCGCCCTGGCCTGCCTGGCCGTGCTCGACGGGATGCCGAACGACCAGGCGGTCGCCTACGTGCGCGAGCACTACGCGAAACAGGCGGTCGAGACCCCGTGGCAGCGCCGCTACGTCACCCGATTCGAGCCCGCAGACCGCCCGAAAGCCCCGTGACGGCCCCGCAACCAACCCACGGACTGCCCCGCCACCGACCACGAACAGCCCGTGACCGGCTACTCGACCGTCCGTAAGATCTTCTCGATCGCCGCCGCCCGGGAGCGCAGCTCCGCCAGGTCGGCGGCCACCCGCTGCTGGGCGTCCATCGTGTTCTCGGCCAGCTGCTCGAACCGTTGCACGAGGCGGCGCAGGTCGTCGGCCTGGTCGGCCTGGTCGGCCTGGAGCCTGGCCTTGCGGGCGTCGAACATGCCCACGACGAACAGGCTGATCAGGAACGTGACCAGGATCAGCACGCCGAGGTAGAAGATCACCTCGGGCCAGGACAGTGCCATCAGGAGCCCTCTTCCGGGTCCGGTCTGGTGAGTGTCTTGGCCGCCTCGGCCAGCGCCGGCGCGGTCAGGTGCAGACTGAAGTCGGTGACCTCGTACCACTTCATGGCCTTGCCGTCGTCCGACAGCTCCAGGCTGCCGGTGATCAGACCGGCGGCCTCCAGCCGGCGCAGGTGCATGTGCAGCAGCGGGCCGCTCACCCCGATCACGCGGGCCAGGTGGCTCACGTAGTCGCGCCCCTCGGCCAGCTCAGCGATGATGCGCAGCCGCAGCGGGTTGGCCAGCGCCGCCAGCATCTCGACCAGGGCGTCGCCCGTCGGCCCGGCCTCGGTCATGGCATCCCGTCACGTGTCAGCGCTGCTGTACACGTGAAACCGTAGCAGCGGGCGCCGATGATCGACCATCTGCGCGGCCGGCCCTGAACGGCGTCCGGGCGCCGAGCGTCAGCCCCACCGCCAGGCACACCAGCGGGATCGCCGGGATCACGTACCGCACGTCGAAGGCCGCCAGGAACGGCGGCGAGACGACCAGCGCGAGCGCGGCGACCCCGGGCAGCAGCGCGTCCCACCGCCGCCGGACCAGCGCGGCCACCAGCGTCCCGCCGAGGGCCAGCATGAGCAGCGGGAACGGCACGTACCCGAACCGCTGGTACGCCCGCAGCCACCCGGCGAACGGCTCCACCACCCGCGTGGCCGCCGGACCCCCCTCGTACGACTCCGCCACGCCCCGCACCGACTCGCTCAGCGGACGCTCGGAGGAGGGAAGCTTGTACGGCGTCTTCTCGTCCACGGCCGTACGCTCCCAGCGCAGCAACTGCTTGAGATCGGTCGCGACCGCCCCGAGGTAGTCACCCGGCTGCGCGAGGATCGCCGCCCTGGCGAACTCCCCGGCGAGCTGGTTCCGGTTGGCCGTCCCGGGCACCTTGAGCAGCGGCGAGAAGCTCTCCCACAACCAGTGCGGCGGATAGGGTCGCTGCTCGACCGGCATGTTCGGGCACAACACGGCCAGCCGCTCGGGCGGCTTGATCACCGCGCAGTCGGCGAAGCTCATGGTCCTGGACCACAGGAAGTTCCCGTCGGCCTCGGTCAGGCCGAACTTGTCCTTCTCCACCTTCATCCAGGTGGCGTACGCGCCCAGCGGGATCGCCCCGGCCACCAGCAGCGCGACCAGCGGACGCCAGCCGTACCGCCTGATCAGCAGGTACGCGGCCGTCAGGAGCAGCAGCGGCAGGCCGACCGTCCTGGTGATCCCGGCCAGGCCGAGCAGCAACCCGCCCACGGCGGCCGTCGTGGGCGTGACCCGCCAGACGATCAGCGCGATCGCCACCGTGATGAGCGCGACGAAGATCGCGTCCGCCATGATCATGTGTTCGAGGAGCACGAGGAACTCGTCGTACAGCAGCGGCGTCACCAGCAGCGCGGCGCCCCAGCCGGGCAGGCCGCGGCGGCGCAGCAGCGCGTACACCGCCACCGCGAGTGCCAGCCCCAGCAGGTGTTGCAGGACGGTCACCAGGGTGAGGCTGTGCGCGGGCCGCAGCAGCGCCAGGAGCAGGGAGTATCCCGAGGGCCGCGTCGTCCCGGGCGTCAGCTCCTCGCGCAGGAAGGCGAAGGAGTCGCCGTAGAACAGCAGCGCCGGAGGGAAGCCCAGGACGGCGAGCACGCGCAGCCCGATCGCGGGCAACATGGCGATGACCAGGGCGCGATGGGACAAGACAGATCCGCTTCCTCGTGTGTCGGAGCCCTCACCCTACGGAACCCCCACGGTACGGGCCCCCACAATAGTGGACAGAACCCGCCGATCGGCTGGTGCCGTTGCCGACCGGAGAGCCTTGTCGCGGAGATTACCGAATGACATTCTGGAATTGAGTATGGTCCCGCGCAATCCTCCGGAGGGATGCATGACCGTCGCCGACCGTCCCAGCATCGACAAGGACGCCCTTCGCCGGAAATATCGCGAAGAGCGCGACAAGCGGCTCCGACCGGACGGCAACGACCAGTACCTCCGCCTCACCGGCCGCTTCGCCCACTACCTCGACGACCCCTACACCCCCGTCACCGAACGCGCCCCGAAGACCGACCACGTGACGGTCGCGTTCATCGGCGGCGGCTTCGCCGGGCTCGTCACCGGCGCCCGCCTGAAGGAGGCCGGGATCGAGGACGTGCGCATCGTGGAGAAGGGCGGCGACTTCGGCGGCACCTGGTACTGGAACCGCTACCCGGGCGCGCAGTGCGACACGGCCTCGCTCGTGTACATGCCGCTGCTCGAGGAGACCGGCCACATGCCGACCGAGAAGTACGCGCACGCCCCCGAGATCCTCGAGCACTGCCGCCGCATCGGCAAGCACTTCGGCCTGTACGACAACGCGCTGTTCCACACCGAGGTGGTCGACCTGACCTGGGACGGGACGCGCTCACGCTGGACCCTGCGGACCAACCGCGGCGACGCGTTCACCGCCCAGTTCGTCGCCATGGGCATCGGCCCCCTCCACGTGCCCAAACTGCCCGGCATCCCGGGCATCGAGGACTTCCGCGGCCATTCGTTCCACACGAGCCGCTGGGACTACGCCTACACGGGCGGCGACCCCTCGGGCGCGCCCATGGACCGGCTGGCCGGCAAGCGGGTGGCCGTCATCGGCACGGGCGCGACGAGCGTGCAGTGCGTGCCGCACCTGGCGCGGGCCTGCGAGGAGCTGTACGTCTTCCAGCGCACCCCGTCGAGCGTGGATGTGCGGGACAACCGGCCGATCGACCCCGGCTGGTTCGCCACGATCGCGACGCCGGGCTGGCAGCAGCGCTGGCTGGAGAACTTCACGGCCAACCAGACCGGCGGCCCGGCCGACGAGGACCTGGTGATGGACGGCTGGACCGACATCTCCCGCCGCTTCCGCAGCAAGATCGGGGCGATCCCGCCCGAGGAGCTGACCCAGGAGAACATGCTGGCCGCGTTCGAGGACGCGGACTTCGAGAAGATGGAGGAGATCCGCGCCCGCGTGGACGCCGTCGTCGCCGACCCGGAGACCGCGCGGGGGCTGAAGGCCTGGTACCGCCAGCTCTGCAAGCGGCCCTGCTTCCACGACGAATACCTTCAGGCGTTCAACGTCCCCGGCACCCACCTCGTCGACACTGACGGCAAGGGCGTCGAGCGGATCACGGAGAAGGGCGTGGTGGCGGCGGGCCGGGAGTACGAGGTCGACTGCGTCATCTACGCCTCGGGCTTCGAGGTCGGCACCGACTACACCCGCCGCGCCGGCCACGAGATGACCGGGCGCGACGGGGCCAAGCTGTCGGACCACTGGGCGGAGGGCATGCGTACGCTGCACGGCATCCACGTGCACGGTTTCCCGAACGCCTTCCTCGTGCAGCCGACGCAGGGCGCCAACCTCATCTCCAACATCCCGCACAACCTGACGGAGGCGGGCAGGACCATCGCCACGACGGTCAGGCATGCCCTCGACCACGGCTACGCGGAGGTCGAGGCCACGGCGGAGGCCGAGGAGGCCTGGGTGGAGCTGCTCCTGTCGGGGGCCGGCCGGCTCCTGGGCTCCCCGGACTGCACGCCCGGCTACTACAACAACGAGGGCCAGGATCTCGGCAGGAGGGGGAGCCTCTTCGTCGGCCACCCGCACGGGGCGATGGCGTACTTCTCCTTCATCGACCGGTGGCGCACCTCGGGCACGTTCGAGGGCCTCGAGTTCCGGCCGTAGCGGGACCCTGTAGATCCGCCGGAGCCGGCCCCGGCTAGTACCTTCGTCCGGCATGAGCTACGACCTTTATTTCGCCCGCCGCGAGCCCGGCCAGTCCTGGGACGCGGCGCTGGAGGCGATCGACGAGCGCGAGGAGCCCCTGCCGCCCGACCTCGCCGCCTGGGACAAGATCGTCGCCCGCACCCGCGAGCTGCTCGGCGAGGTGCGCATCGTGGAGTACCCGCCGAACTGGGAGCTCGACCACGAGGCGACCGGCATCTCGGTGAACCACTGGGAGGGCGACTGGGAGATGAGCGTTCCCTACTGGACCCATGGCGACGAGGCGCGCCGGGTCCTCGGGCTGCTGTACGAGGTGGCGTCCGTGGTGGAGCGCGAGTCCGGGCTCGAGTGCTTCGATCCGCAGCTCGGGACGCCGGTGTCGGAGGTCACGGACCCGGGGCGGGCGGTGGCGATGTTCGACGCCGTGGCGGACCGGTTCGGGCGGCGGGGGAGCGTGGAGGCAGATATATGAACGATCGGTCGTTCATGTAGACTCCGTGGCATGGCGGAGACCAGAGAGGACGGCCGGCGCGAGCGCGGCCGGCGCAGCCGGGAGGCGATACTCGCGCAGGCGGTGTCGCTGGCCTCGGTGGACGGGCTCGACGGGCTCACCCTGGGCAGGCTGGCCGCCGCCGTTGGGGTGAGCAAGTCCGGATTTTTCGCCCATTGGCGGGATAAGGAGCAGCTCCAGCTCGACGCCGTCGAATGGGCCGCCCGCCAGTGGGTGGACGAGATCGTCAAGCCCGCGCTGCTGACACCGCCGGGCGTGGGCCGCGTCCTGGCCCTCCACGAGGCCCGCCTGCGCTTCTACGAGGCGAAGGTCCTGCCCGGCGGCTGCTTCTTCTTCGTGGCCCAGGTCGAGTTCGACGACCGCCCCGGGCCTGTGCGCGAGCGCGTCGCCAAGGCGCTGACCGACTGGCTCGGCCTGGTCGAGCGGGTCGTGCGCGAGGCGGTGGAGCTGGGCGAGCTGCTGGCGGACACCGACACGGCGCAGCTCGCGTACGAGATCGACGCGCTCGGCGAGGCCTCGATCACCCACTCGCGCCTGCTGGGCGGCGACAGCGGCACCTACGACCGGGCCCGTCGCGCCGTGCTGCGGCGGCTGCGGGCCCTGACCACCGACCCCACGCTCCTCCCGGAGGGCTGAACGTTGCCGGAAACCCGTCCCGCCCAGGTCCACTTCGACGACCTCGACGCCATGGGCCTGCTGCACAACTCGCGCTACGCCCTGCTCGTCGAGCGCGCGATCTCGGCCTTCTGGGCCGAGCAGGGCTGGAACTTCGACCCGGCGGTCTCCCGCTTCAAGGACGTCTACCTCGCCGTACGCGAGTTCAAGATCACCTATAACGCGCCCATCGTGGGGGCTGGCGAGGTCCTGGTGGACTTCTGGATGGACCGCATGGGCCGCACCAGCGGCGTCTACGGCTTCCGCGTCCTGTCCCCGGATCGCTCGGTCGTGCACGCCGAGGGCTACCGCGTGAACGTCAACCTCGACCCCGCCACCTTCCGCCCGGCGCCGTTCAGCTCGGAGTTGCGCGCCGCAGCCGAGCCCCTCCTGCTGCCCGCCACCACCGGTTGAAAGCCTGACTCCGGCGTTCGACAAACATATCCGCGGGGTGTGTATTTCGTGCGCGCGGCGATCCGGCGGGGTAAAACCGAGAATGTGACTAATGGAAACCGGAAAGCTGCGCGCGATGTCAACGGCCGCCTTTATGTACGGTTCCAGGTCCGCTATTACGGACGGCTGGGCGTGCCGGTGGGCATCTTCGCCGCCTGCCATCACCTCCGCCACGGCGGCCGCCTCACCCCGGAGGACGATGAGTTGTTCACGGAGGTGGACGACTGGTTCCTCGCCCATTTGCCATATCCACCCTTTTACGCCGACGGAAACACCGTCCGCGCGGTCCCGTGGTTCAAGCCGAACGCGACCGACCTCATCGCCGCCCTGGCCCCCCTGGAGGACCTCCTCCATCGATATGCCGTGCCGTACGACGTCGTACGCTCGCCCGATCCCGGCACGATCATCTACGAAGACGAATTCCAGATAGGCGTCCTGCCCTACGCCAGAAAGGCCGGAGAAAACCGGATTAATTCCCCGGCCGGCGGGGGAAACGGCCGACTGGATTCGCGTTACGCGCCGTACGAATGACCGGCCGCCTCCGAGCGGCACCACCGTGAAACCTACACCCAGCACTAGTGCCCGTCCCTGTCACCAGCGGATACGGTCACAATGTGCTCAACAGGACCGCGCTGGAAGCCCTTACTCAGCGACCCATTCCGTTCCTCGCCTCGGCCTGGCCGTGGCGCAGCGCGGCGTACCTGATGTCCAGCGTCGTCCCGGGCGTGGCCGCCGGGCTCACGGCCGCGGCCGCCGTCAGCGGCACGCTCGTCTCCCCGGCGCTGGGCATCGCGGCGGGACTGGCCGCCCTGGCCCTGTTCGTCCCGCTCATCACCCCTTTCGAACGCCTCCGGCTCCGCCTCGTCGACGTCGCCCCTCTCCCCATGGCGCCGGACCGGCGCAGGCGGGAGGCCGGGCTGGCGATCATGACCGTGCTGGCGATGTGGTGGATCGACCTGGTCATGCTGGTGTTCACCATCGGCGGCCCGCTGGTGCTGGCCCTGTCCCCGATCCTGCAGCCCAGCGTGGCGCCGCTGATCGGGGTCCTGGCCTTCGTCGCCGGCCTCCTGCTGTTCCCCGTCGCCGCGTACACGATCACCGCCTGGGGCGGCGCCCGAGGGGCCATGGTGCGGGCGATGCTGGCCCCGCAGAGCACCGAGCTCAACGAGGTGCTGCGGTCGCGGGCGCGGCTGGTGGACGCGTTCGAGGTGGAGCGCCGCAGGATCGAGCGCGACCTGCACGACGGCGCCCAGCAGCGGCTGGTCGCCCTGTCGATGACGCTCGGCCTGGCCAGGCTGGACCTGCCCGGCGACTCCGAAGCGGGCCGGCTGATCGGGCAGGCCCATGACGAGGCCAAGCAGGCGCTGGCCGAGCTGCGCGAGCTGATCAGGGGCGTGCACTCCCAGGTGCTCACCGACCGGGGGCTGGCGGCGGCGGTCCACGACGTGGCGGGGCGCTCTCCCGTGCCCGTCGACGTGCGGATCGACCTGCCGGGGCGCCTGCCCGCCCCGGTCGAGGTGACCGCCTACTACGTCGTCAGCGAGGCCCTCACCAACCTGACCAAGCACAGCCGGGCCGGCCGCGGCCTGGTCACCGGCCGGGTCGAGCGCGGCACGCTGGTCGTCGAGGTACGCGACGACGGCATCGGCGGTGCCGATCCGGGCAAGGGGACGGGGCTGACCGGGCTGGCGGACCGGCTGGCCGTGGTCGGCGGGAGACTGTCACTGTCCAGCCCGGCTGGCGGCCCGACCCTCCTCCGGGTGGAGATTCCCGGCACATGACCATGATGGAGATGAAGAGCCCGTGCGCGTGGTGATCGCCGAGGACGCCGTCCTCCTCCGTGAGGGCCTGGTAGGGCTGCTCGAACGCTTCGGCCACACCGTGGTCGCCTCCGTGGGCGACGCGCCGGCCCTGATCGAGGCCGTCGCCGAGCACCGCCCGGAGGCCGTGGTGACCGACGTGCGGATGCCGCCGGGCTTCTCCGACGAGGGGCTGCGGGCCGCCCTGGAGCTGCGGGCGCGGCACCCGGAGCTGGCGGTGCTGGTGCTCAGCCAGTACGTGGAGCAGACGTACGCGGCCGAGCTTCTCGAGTCGGGCGCCGGCGCCGGCATCGGCTACCTGCTCAAGGACCGCATCGGAGACATTCGCGAGTTCGTCGACGCCCTCGACCGCGTGGCCGCCGGCGGCACGGTGGTGGACCCCGAGGTGGTGCGCCAGCTCCTGAGGCGGCGGCGCGACCCGCTGGGCCGGCTCACCCCGCGCGAGCAGGAGGTGCTCGGCCTGATCGCCGAGGGACGGTCGAACGCGTCGATCGCCAAGGAGCTGTTCGTCACGGAGGCGGCCGTGGCCAAGCACATCGCCAACATCTTCACCAAGCTCGACCTCCCGCCCGCGGCCGACGGGCACCGGCGGGTCCTGGCGGTGCTGACGTACCTAAGGGATTGATCACGACAAAAGTGGGGCCGAAAAGTAAAGTCGAGTGGCATGAACGAGCAGTGGCAGGAGGTCGGCGACCGGGTCTACGTCCGGCGTCACCAGTCGTTCGACCTGAACACGGGGCTGATCGTGGGCGACGGGCACTGCCTGGTGCTCGACACGCGCGGCTCCCACAGGGAGGCGGCGGACCTGATCGCGGCGATCCGGAAGGTCACCGCCTACCCGTGGACGGTCGTCAACAGCCACTCCCACTTCGACCACTACTTCGGCAACGCGCTCTTCCGCCCCGCCGAGATCTGGGCCCACGCCAGGTGCGCCGAGGAGATCGAGACGTACGGCGAGGAGCACCGCGCCGGCCTGATCGAGCACCGGCCGGAGCGGCGCGAGGAGCTGGAGGAGGTGACGATCGTGCCGCCGGACCAGACCTTCACGGCCGCGGCCGGCCTGGACATCGGCGGCCGCATCGTGCACCTGCGGCACTTCGGGCTCGGGCACAGCAGCAACGACATCGTCGCGCACGTGCCGGACGCGGGCGTGGTGTTCGCCGGGGACCTGGTGGAGGAGGGTGCACCGCCGGCGTTCGGTGACTCGTACCCGCTGGACTGGCCCGCCACCGTCGCCGGCATGCTGGCGGAGATGCCCGAGCAGGTGATCGTGCCGGGGCACGGCGCGGTCGTGGACCGGGCGTACGCGCAGGCGCAGCACGCCGAGCTGGCCCTCGTGGCCGACCTCGCCAAGCGGGCCCACGTGGAGGGGCTGCGCGACGTGATCAGGCACTTCCCCTACCCCGAGGACGTCTCCCGACAGGCCATCGCCCGCGCCTTCATGCAACTCGACACCTGACCCCACGGCCCGTCCCCCTCGCCCGCCCGCTCCCCGGGACCCGCCCGCTCCCCGGGATCCGCCCGCTTCCCCGGACTCGCGCGCTCCCCTCGCCCCTCCTCTCACCCGCTCGACAGACTCGGCGCGCCCGCGTTATAGTGCATTTTGCAATATGGAGGGAGGCGCTATGGCGAGACGCCACGACCTGGTCGGCCTGACCGTGCTGGCCCTGCTCAGCGTCCGTCCCAGCCACCCCTACGAGCTGCACCGATTCATCGTCGACACGCACAAGGACTACATCACCGGCCTGCCCCGCAGCCTCTACCACGCGGTCGAGCGGCTGGCCAAGGACGAGCTGATCGCCCCCGCCGGCACCGGCCGCGAGGGCCGCAGGCCCGAGCGCACGGTCTACGAGATCACCGGCGAGGGCCGCGAGGAGTTGCGCACCCGGCTGCGGCAGCTCCTGGAGAAGCCCGACCCCGACCGGCGCGCGTTCGTCGCGGCGGTCTCGCTCATCGGCTGCCTGCCGCTCACGGAGGCGCAACGCGCGCTCCGGGCCCGCGCGGCCACCATCGAGGGTCTGCTGGCCGGGATGGAGGCCCACCTCCGCGCCGTGGCCGACAGCGGCCTGCCCGCGATCCTCACGCTGGAGGTCGAGATCGAGCGGGCGCTCTACACGGCCGAGCTGAAGTGGATCAAGGACCTGTTCGACCGCCTCGACAAGGGCGAGCTCGACTGGGAGACCACGATCGAGATGTAGGAGAAGAAACGGCCGCCAGGGTGCGCCAACACCCCGGCGGCCGGAAATCCGAACAAGGCGCCTGCCCTGCCCGAACTCGCATTCACAGGATAGGCGCCGCGACAGAGGGAGCAGTGCCATGTCCACAGAGATCGTCCGCCTGCTCGGGCGGATGGCCGAGACCTGGAACGCCGGCGACGCCGCGGGCTACGCCGGCCTTTTCACGGCGGACGCCGACTACATCACGTTCTTCGGCCTGCACCTGCGGGGCAGGCAGGCCATCGAGGAGACCCACCGGGAGCTGTTCAAGACCCCGATCAAGCTCACCGGGGGCGGCGGCGAGCCGGTGATCAGGCCGCTCACGGAGGACGTCGCCCTGGTGATCTCGGGCGGCTCCTCGTCGGTGGACGGCCGGCCCGACCCCGGCCGGGATTCGGTGATCACGCTGACCGCGCTGCGCACGCCCGAGGGCTGGCGCTTCGCCTCCTTCCAGAACACCCGGGTGAGCCGGCCATGAGGAAGACGCTGATCACCGAGGTCGCCGGCGTGGTCGAGGCGCCCGTGGAGCAGGTGTGGCGGATCCTGCTCGGCGACCGCCCGGAGCACGAGATGAAGGTCGAGCTCGGCGAGCACACCGTCGCCTACCAGGGCGGCTGGTGGTACCGCGGCGAGTGGTCGGTCGCCCCCGACCCGGAGGGCACGCGCGTGGTGCACCGCGTCTACAACGTGGCCGAGTGGATGCGCTGGGGTGTTCCGCTGGCCAACCGGTTCTTCATCGGGTTCGACGAGCGCACGCGTACGGCGTTCGCCGACGGCCTGGCCCGCATCGGAACCCGGCTCGGGTGCCCGGCCCGGCTGGCCTGACCGGGGCCTAACCGCCGTGCAGGGGGAACCGCGCGACGAACCCGGAGCCGTCGTACGCGAGTGACCCCTCGTGCAGGAGCGCGATGTCACGTGCGATCGGCAACCCGAGCCCGGCCCCGCCCGCGTCCCTGGCCCGAGCCTCGTCCAGCCTGGTGAAGCGGTCGAACACGGCCTCCCGCTGCTCGGGCGGGATGCCGGGGCCGTCGTCGCGCACCTCCAGCACCGCCCGGCCCGCCTCGGCGGCCACCCGCACCCGTACGGTCGAGGCGGCGTGCCGCACCGCGTTGTCGGCCAGGTTCGTCACCAGGCGGTCGAGGTGCGCGCTCGACCCCTTCATCACCACGTCGGGCTCGACCTCCAGCTCCACCCGCACCTCCGGCCGCCGTCTGGCCCGCAGCGACGCCTCGGCCGCCACCTGGCCCAGGTCCAGCTCCCTCGTGCGCAGCGGCTCGCCCGCGTCCAGCTTGGCCAGCAGGAGGAGGTCGGCGGCCAGGGATTGCAGGCGTTCGACGTCGGCCAGGGCCTCCTTGGTGAGCTCGCTGGGCTCGGCCAGCTCCAGCCGGGCGCGCAGGGTCGCGATGGGGCTGCGCAGCTCGTGCGCGGCGTCGGCGACGAACCGCTTGTGCCGCTCCACGGCCGTCTCCAGCCGGTCGAGCGTGCCGTTCACGGTGGTCGCCAGCGCGGCGATCTCGTCCTTCGAGCGCGGTACGGGCACCCGCTGGTTCAGGTCGCGGGCCGTGATGTCGGCGACCTTGGCCCGGATCGCCGCCACGGGGTTGAGCGCCCGGCCCACGGAGAACCACGTCATCCCGGCCACCACGGCCAGCAGGGTCGGCACACCGGGCAGCAGCATGCCGTACAACGTGTGCAGCGCCTGCTCCGCGCCCTCCAGTGAGGCCCGACCCCACACCATGGCGGGCCCGGCGGCGGTGGCCACCTTGACCCCGGCGACGGCGTACTCGCCCGGCTGGGCCCACTCCGCGGTCGATGCCACCTTCTCCTCGGTCAGCAGGACGTCCTTGTCGACGAACCGCGCCACCGTCCCGTCGACCAGGTACACCTGCCCGTTGACCTTCTCCAGCTTCGCGGCCGGCGCCATGTCCCCGGGGGCCAGGGCCCTCTTCGGCTCCGTGCTGAAGGGCCCCATCTGCAGCGTCTGCGCGTACGGTGCCGCCTCCGAGGCCTTCTTGGCCGCCTCGGCGTCGGCGCTGCTCACCAGGCTGCTGCGCAGCACCACCACCAGCACCAGCGCCGCCACCCCCAGGGCGAGGGCCACCACGAGCGTGGCCGCCGCGGTCGCCCGCAGCCGCACGGAGGAGAGTCCCGTCGCCGGCGCGGGCAGCCGCAGCGAGGCGAGTCCCGCCGGTATCCGCGGCCGGATCACGCTGCCTCCAGCCGGTACCCGGCTCCGCGGACCGTCATGAGCGTCGTCCTCCCGAAGGGCAGGTCGATCTTGCGGCGCAGGGCGCTGATGTAGACCTCGACGATGTTCGGGTCGCCGTCGTAGGAGAAGTCCCACGCCTGGGCCAGCAGCTCGCTCTTGGAGACCACCTCTCCGGGCCGGCGCGCCAGCGCGTGCAGCACCGCGAACTCCTTCGGCGTCAGCCCGATGTCCACCTCGCCCCTGCGGCAGCGCAGCCCGGCCGGATCGATCACGAGGTCGCCCACGTTGATCGACACCGGCCGCTCCCGCCCGCCCCGCCGCACCAGCGCGCGCAGCCTGGCCAGCAGCACCACGTACGAGAAAGGCTTGGCCAGGTAGTCGTCGGCCCCGTTGTCCAGCGCCTCGGCCTCGTCGTAGATGCCGTCCTTGGCCGTGAGCATCATGATCGGCGTCCAGTCGCCCGCCTCGCGCAGCCTGGAGCAGACGGCGTACCCGTTCATCCTGGGCAGCATCACGTCCAGGACGATCACGTCGTACGCGTTCTCGGTGGCCATCCACAGCCCGTCGCGCCCGTCGTGGGCCACGTCCACCGCGAAGCCCTCGCCCGCCAGCCCGCCCTTGACCAGGTCGGCCAGCCGCTCCTCGTCCTCCACCAATAAGACTCGCACGCTGTCCAGAGTGCCTCAGTGGACCTAAAGCCAACCTGAAGATCATTTAGGGCCTCTTCAGGGTCGCTTCAGGTAGCACGCGCCAGGCTCGGGGCGTTCGATCGCACCCCATTGAGGAGAATCCATGTTCAAGCGTCGTCTCGCGGTGCTCGGCGCCGTCGCCGTGCTCGCCATCACCGGCCTGGCCGGCTCGGCCATGGCCGACGAGCCCGCTCCCACGGCCGGCTCGAAGGCGGTCTGCACGACCAGCGACGGCACGACCATCGAGCTCACGGAGGCGTTGCCGGCCAAGAAGGGCATCGTGGTCAAGCGCGACGGGAAGGTGACCGTCGAGCCGGACGGCACTCCCTCCGAGGCGGTCAAGGTCGAGGCTCTCCCTGAGGGCGTGGAGCCGGGTGAGATCAAGAAGCACGTGCTCGAGCCGGGGGACAAGGCGGAGGCGGTGCCCGCCCTGCCCGCTCTGCCCGCCGAGCCGGGGGACATGGTCCAGTTCGGCGACGGCCAGGCCCCGCCGGAGGGCCTGGCCAAGACCGTCAAGATCATCTGCAAGAAGCCGGAGTAGTCACCCGGTGAACGACGGGTGCGGCCCCAGGGCCCAGTACTCGTAGAGCCCGTGGCCCACGAGCCCGTCGTACTCGAAGCGCCCGACGGCGTCCACCAGGCCCCACATCCTGGCGGCGTCGTCGGGCAGCCGGTACGTCACGCCCTGCACGACGGGCCCCTCGCCCTGGTACATCCCGTGGCGCCACTCCTGCTCCAGCCCGTAGCCGGTGCCGACCATGAGATGCACCGGCAGCAGCGGCGTACAGCGCACGTCGAACGGCTTCCCGCCGGGCGGCGCGAACGTGATCGTGGCCTCGACGACGTCGCGGGTGCCGGGGGCGTAGACCGGGCGGTACTCCGGTCTGCCGAGGTATTCCTCCTCCCGGCCGTCGGACCACACGCGGACGGCCTCCTCCAGCATCCGCCGGCCCCGTTCGTCCTCCTGGATGATGCAGAGGATGGCGTGGTCGTCGAACCGCATGGGCGTGTAGAGCCAGTAGAACGTGCCGGAGTTCTTGGCCTGGATGCCGGGCGGCTCGGGCTCGCCGACGGGCCTGATGCCCCAGCTGCGGTCTCTGGTGCCCATCCAGCGATCGGGGGTGACCGGTATGTCCTCATCGCCGATCCTGATGTTTCCGGACCACTGCCCTGTCTGCGCCAGGCGTACGGAGTCGAACACCACCCGCTCCTGCCACCGCAGGAAGTGCCGGGGCTCCAGCACGGCCGGGATCGTGCCCTCCCACAGGAGGTCGAAGGACAGGCCGTGCTCGTTCGGCTCCAGGACCACCCTGAGCCGCTTGAGCCCTTCGACGACCTCGACGCGGAAGGGGCCGACCCGGGTGTCCATCCGGTCGGCGCCCAGCTCGCGGGAGGCCCGTACGACGCGGTGCAGCTCCGGCGTGCGCACGCAGGCGAAGGCGTCGGTGACGCCGAGATTGGGGTACTGGCCGAGGCCGACGATCAGCATGAGCTCGTCGGAGGCGGCGTGGCAGTTGAAGTAGTAGCGGTCGTAGAAGTTGCGGTCGCCGGTGGTCACGTGCCGCATGACCTGCGCGGCCTGGTGCACGGGATAGTCGTCGAGGGGTGACAGCGCCATGCCCGGGTTTGTAGCAAGCGCTTGGTCGTACGTCAACAGTCCCCTGGAGACGGCGAAGCGCGCCCCCGTTCCGGTTCGAGGGCGCGCTTCCCGGCGGAATCACGACATCTTGCGAGACGCTTCATCCGCCCTGTTCGACACGTTGGCCGCCATTCGGTCCGCGGACTCCGAAGTCCTGTCCGCCTTCTCATTGACCCAACGTGAGGCATCGGAGGCGGAGTCCTTCATGTGCTCGGTCCACTGCTGTGCGTTGCGGCGGTAGAACATGTAACCGATCGTCCCCACCGCGAGGCCGGTCAGCAGCATGAACATCGGCCACCGCCTCGACCGCGACGGCGTGGGATCGATCTTCCTGGCGGCCGTGGTCAGCATCGAGCTGACCCGCGGTGCCACCTGGTCCTCGAACCCGTGCGCCGCGGACTCCAGCCGCGGCGCCGCCCAGTAGCGGGCGTCTTCGATGCGCTGGGCGGCGACCACTTTGGCCTGGTCCGCCATCGGCGCCATGCGTTGGCCGGTGTGTACGGCCCGGGCCTTCATTCGGCCCATCCACGTGGCGGGTACTTCTATGACCACGCGGCGTTTTCTCAGTGTCAGGGACACGACAACCTCCCCTGTCGTTGGGGCCCCGAGCCTGACCTTCCCTGGACAAGGCGGCTCAATCATGGCCGTCCATGGGAGGATGGCTCGGAAGGCCCTTAGGGCCATAGTCCACAAAACACCACAGAACCAACCCTGTGCATAGAGGGGGGCAGCTGTCTCGTGGCTGAGAAGCTGATCGCAAACCTGCAGACCAACCGCGGCAATATCAAGGTAGAGCTCTTTCCCACCAAGGCGCCGAAAACGGTACGGAACTTCGTTGAGCTGGCTGAAGGCTCCCGCGAATGGACGCACCCGGGCACCGGCGAGAAGAGCACCGGCCGCTACTACGACGGCACGATCTTCCACCGGGTCATCTCCGGTTTCATGATTCAGGGCGGTGACCCGCTGGGCCAGGGCATCGGCGGCCCGGGCTACGAGTTCGACGACGAGATCCACCCGGACCTCTACTTCAACCGGCCCTACCTGCTGGCCATGGCCAACGCGGGCATCCGCTTCGGCAAGGGCACCAACGGCTCGCAGTTCTTCATCACGGTCGTGCCGACGCCGCACCTCAACGGCAAGCACTCCATCTTCGGCGAGGTCATCGAGGGCCAGGACGTCGTCGACGCCATCGCCAAGACCCGCACCGACCGTCGCGACCGTCCGGCCGAGGACGTCATCCTGCAGTCGGTCACCATCGACCGCGTCCCCGCCTGACCCCGGCGGAGCCGGCCCCCCGCCGTACCCCCTCCTGACGGGGCACGGCGGGGTGCGGAGCCCTGCGGTGGCCGGCGGTGGAGAGGCCACGCGGCATGCCCGCACAAGCCATAGGCTTTCGGTCATGACCAGCCAGCCGCCGCCGCCCCCGCAGCCCGAGCAGCCCGCTGAGGCGGTGCCCACGTGCTACCGGCACCCCGACAGGGAGACCTGGGTCCGCTGCCAGCGTTGTGAGCGTCCCATCTGCCCCGACTGCATGCGTGACGCGGCGGTCGGCTTCCAGTGCCCCGAGTGCGTGGCCGAGGGCAACAAAGGCATCCGCCAGGCCAGGTCCACGTTCGGCGGCAACGTCGTACGCACGCCGATCGTCACCTACGCCATCCTGGTCATCAACGTCCTGGTCTTCGGCGGCCAATATCTCAGCGACGCGATCACCGGCCAGCTCGCCATGTGGCCCGCCGGCGTGGCCCTGGGCGACCAGTACTACCGCCTGATCAGCGCGGCCTTCGTGCACGGCGGAGTTTTCCACATCCTGTTCAACTGCTGGGCGCTCTATGTGGTCGGCCCCTACCTGGAGCGCGCCTTCGGCCACGTCCGCTACACCGCGCTCTACCTGATCAGCGCGCTCGGCGGCTCGGTGCTGGGCCTCTGGCTCGACCCGCTCACCCAGCCCACCGTCGGCGCCTCCGGGGCCATCTTCGGCCTCTTCGGCGCGGTGTTCGTGGTGGGCCGCAAGCTCAACCTCGACGTGCGCGGCATCGCCGTGCTCATCGTGATCAACCTGGCGATCACGTTCCTGGTCTCGGGCATCAGCTGGACCGGGCACATCGGCGGGCTGATCACCGGCTCGCTGCTGGCGGGCGCGCTGGCCTACGCCCCCAAGAACAACCGGACCCTCTGGCAGGTGCTGGTGATCGCGGGAGCGCTGGCGGTGCTGGCCGTGCTCGTGATGGTCAGAGTTTCGGCCATCCTGAGCGCGGCCTAGCTTCCCCAGGCTGTGGAAAAGACTGTGGAAAGAACTAACGCCAGCGGGTGGAAAGAACCACCCCGAAGATGATGAAAACAAACCCGATCAGCAGGTTCCAGTTCTGGAGGTCGCTGAAGAACGGCGCCTGCGGTGCGACGTAGTAGATCGCGATCCACAGGATGCCGACGATCCATGCGACGACCATCGTGGGTGCCAGCCAGCGCGGGCTGACCTTGACCTGCTGAGATCTCTGCGGCGGCGTGTAAACCGCCTTCTTGCGAGCCTTGGACTTGGGCACTGGGTAACTCCTGCTGAGGGCCTGGGCATCCGGATCGTCCACAGGCTCTTCGTTAAGCGTAGTTGAAGCGTGCCCCAGGATAGTCGCCACGCGCACGACATGGCGATCCCCAGGGGCCGTATCGTGGCCGAATACGCTGATCGGATGCGGGCCACGCTCCGGGCCGTGGGGGAGACCAGCATCACCGCGGGCCTGATCCTCATGCTGTTCTGCGCCTACCTGCTCTGGGGCACCGGCGCCTACACCGAGAGCCGGCAACTGCTGCTCCAGCGTGAGCTGGCCGCGAAAGACCGGGGCCGCCTCGACCGGATCGAGCTCGGCCAGGCCCTCGCCCTGCTGCGCATCCCCAAGCTCGGCCCCGACTACCGGTACGCGGTGATCGAGGGCGTCGGCGCCGCGCAGCTCAGGAAGGGCCAGGGCCACTACCCCGACAGCGCCATGCCGGGCCAGGTCGGCAACTTCGTCCTGTCGGGGCACCGCACCACGTACGCGGCCCCGTTCAACGAGCTCGACGAGCTCGAACCCGACGACGAGATCGTCGTGGAGGCCCGCGAGGCGCGCTACACCTACCGCGTGACGTCCCAGGACATCGTGCGGCCCGACGAGGTCGACGTGCTCGCCCCCGTGCCCGGCAAGCCCGGTCTCCGCCCCGTCCGCGCCCACATCACGCTGTCCACCTGCCACCCCGAATACTCCGCCGCCGAGCGGCTCATCGTGCACGGCGTCCTCGACCAGATCGAACCCCGCGAGGAGTGACATGTACGCCTGGCTCTGGCGCCGGCCGCCCGCTCATCCGGGCCCTGACGGCCGCCGTGCTGGTCGCCGCGGCGGTGGCCGTACTCTGGTATGTCGTGTTCCCGCTCCTGGAGCCGCTGGTGACGCTGGACGAGGTGACGGTGAGGAAATGAGCCGCGTGCTCGTCGTGGACAACCACGACAGCTTCGTGCACACCATCGTGCAGTACCTGCGCGAGCTGGGCGCCGAGTGCGACGTGCGGCCGCGCGACGACGTACGCGTGCACGACGCCGACGGCTTCGACGGCGTCCTCATCAGCCCCGGCCCCGGCACGCCCGAGGCGGCCGGCGTGAGCGTCCCCCTGGTCCACCACGCGGCCGCGAGCAACCGGCCGCTGCTCGGCGTCTGCCTGGGCCACCAGGCCATCGCCATCGCCTACGGCGCCACCGTGGCCCGCGCACCCGAGCTCTTCCACGGGCAGACCAGCGCCATCACCCACGACGGCAGGGGCGTCTTCGAGGACCTGCCCTCACCCGTGCTGATGACCCGCTACCACTCCCTGGCCGTGCTGCCCGAGACCGTGCCCCAGGTGCTCGACGTGACCGCCCGCACGGACGACGGCGTCATCATGGGCCTGCGGCACCGCGTGGCGCCCATCGAGGGCATCCAGTTCCACCCCGAATCCGTGCTGTCCGAGCACGGCCACCGGCTGCTGCGGAATTGGCTGCGCGAAATCTTGTAACAAACGTCTAGCGTGGAGCGACGTACAAGTGAGCGTCCCCGCCGTTGCCCCCGAGCGGCGGGGGCGTTCTTTGTTCTCCGCAGGTCTTCCCCCGGCAGCACGGAGAAGGGCCGCCCCGGAGGGCGGCCCTTCCGCGTGTACGGGACGTGCCGGCCTCAGCCGCCCACGCCGCCACCGAGGCCGTCATCACCGATCGGGTTGTCCTCGGTCGGCTCTTCCGACGGGAAGTCGTCGGTCGGCTCGTCCGTCGGGACGTCCTCGGTCGGGAAGTCGGTGTTGGCGGGCGGCGCCGTGTCCTCGGGACCGGTGGACACCACGATCGTGACCGTCGTGTTCGCCGGGTATTTGGTGCCCTCGCCCGGGTTCTGCTGGAAGACCGTGCCCTCGGGCTCGTTGCTGGGCTGCTCGGAGACCTTGACCTTGAAGCCGGCGGACTTGAGCTGGGCGGTGGCGTCCTCCACGGTCAGGCCGATCACGCTGGGCACCTCACCCAGCTCCTTCGGGATGAAGAGGGTGACCGTGCCGCCCTTCTCGACCTCCGCGCCGGCCTTGGGCTCGGTGGCGATGACCGTGCCCTGCGGCCTGGAGGAGTTTCTGGTCTTGATGACGCCGCGCAGCTCGCTCTCCTCCAGGAGCTTGGTGGCCTCCTCCTGGGACAGGCCGACCAGCCCGTCAGGAACCTTGATCTTCTCCGTGCCCTTGGACACGACCAGCTTGACCGTCGACTCCTTGTCGACCTTGGTGTTCTCGGGGGGCTCCGTCTTGATCACGGCGCCCTTCTCGATGTCGGAGCTGAACTCCTGCACCACCTGCACGGTGAGCCCGAGCCCCTTGAGCTGGTCCTCGGCGTATTGCCGCTCCTGCGAGGCGAGTGACGGGATCGTCACCTGCGTGTCGGTCGGCGTGTCCTTGCCGCCGAAGACCATGTAGCCGACCGTGATGAAACCACCGATGATCAGCAGCGGGATGATGACCCACAGCGCGGTCTTGACGGCGTTGTTGCCGCCGCCTCCCGCCCGGCGCCGGCCCCCGCGGCCACCACCGCCGTCACCGTCGCCGTAGTCGTAAGGCGGGATCGCACCCGTGCGCTGCGTGGCCGGGCCGGCGGCCGACTGGGTCGCGGTCATCATGCGCGTGCCCTGGCCCATGTTGCCGGACATCGCCATCGTCTGGGCGTCGGTCGGCATGCCGGACATCGCCCGCTGGATGTCGGCCCGCATCTCGCTCGCGTTCTGGTAGCGGTGCGCCGGGTCCTTGGCCATGGCCTTGAGCACGATCGCGTCGGCCCACGGCGGGATGTCGCGGTCGATCTGCGACGGCGGGATGGGCTCCTCGCGCACGTGCTGGTAGGCGATCGCGACCGGGGAGTCGCCGGTGAACGGCGGCTGGCCGGTGAGCAGCTCGTACAGGACGCAGCCGGTGGAGTAGATGTCGCTGCGCGCGTCGACCCGCTCGCCCCGCGCCTGCTCGGGCGACAGGTATTGGGCGGTGCCGATCACCTGCGCCGTCTGCGTCATCGTGGCCGCGGAGTCGGCCATCGCACGCGCGATGCCGAAGTCCATCACCTTGACGTCGCCCGCCCGCGTGATCATCACGTTGGCCGGCTTGATGTCACGGTGCACGATGCCGCCGCGGTGGCTGTAGTCGAGCGCCCGCAGGATCCCGTCCACCAGCTCCACCGCGCGCTCGGGCAGCAGCCGCCGGTCCTGGCGCAGCAGGTCGCGCAGCGTCCTGCCGTCGACGAACTCCATCACGATGTACGGCACGGGGGTGCCGTCGGTGGCATCCTCACCGGTGTCGTAGACCGCGACGACGGCCGGGTGGTTCAGGGAGGCCGCCGACTGCGCCTCACGGCGGAACCGGGCCTGGAAGGTGTGGTCACGCGCCAGGTCGGAGCGGAGGGTTTTGATCGCGACTATGCGGTCCAGCCGGATGTCTCGGGCGCGATACACCTCGGCCATGCCGCCGCGCCCGACGACACCGTCGAGCTCGTAACGACCTCCGAGTAGCCGAGGCTGAGTCATTTCCTGCACTGTCCCTTACCGTTCATCTTGGGTACCGGCCTGCTCGGGGGGCCGCCGGTGTCCATCATCGACCCCATAGCGCATCACGTCTCCTCTTTGGGCGGGTTTGTATCACCCGGGTCCGGCGAGGCGGTAGGTGTCGGAGTTGTGGGTGAAGTGGTGGGCGTTGGGGTCGGGGTGGGCGTAGGGGTTCGGGTGGTCGACGTCGGTTTCGGTGTCGGCTTCTTGGTAGGAGTTGCCGACTTGCTTACCGTAGCCGAACGCGAGGGTATCGGCCTCGGTGACTTCACCGGAACCACCGGAGGTCGCCGCGTGCGCGTCTTCGTCTTCGTCGGTTTGACCTGATCGGGCGGCGGCGCCACCGTCGCGGACCCGGACGGCTCGGCCACCTCGGGCTTCGGCGCCGGCGGCTGCCGGTCGGCGAACGTGATGGCGGTGAGCCCCACCGCCGCCACGCAGCCCGCCGTGGCGACCAGGGCCAGCGTCCGGGCGCCCTTGTGCCGCTTGCCTCCCGGCCGCTCCTGCAGCGTGGTGGCCCGAGGGAGGTTGTCGGTTTCCTGCTCGTCCTCGGGGGCCGGCTCGCGTACCCGGAAGCCCCCCGGGTCGGTGAGCATGCTGAGCTCGGCGCCGTGCTCGACGGTGGCCAGCGACTCGCGCAGCACGTATGCCCGGTCGGCCACCTCCAGCGCCGTGGCCGGGCGCTGCTCGGGCTCCTTGGCCAGCAGCGCCATGACCAGCTCACGCACCGGCGCGGGCACGTCCACGCCGAGCGGCGGCGGCTGCTCGTTGAGGTGCTGCAGCGCGATCGCCACCTGGCTGTCCGCCCGGAACGGCGTGCGCCCCGCCAGGCACTCGTACGCCACCACGCCCAGCGAGTAGAGATCGGTCGCCGGAGTGAGCGGGAAGCCCTGCGCCTGCTCGGGGCTGACGTATTGGGCCGTGCCCAGCACGGTGCCGGTCTGCGTCACCGGCGCCGCCTCCAGGGCGCGCGCGATGCCGAAGTCCGTCACCTTGATGGTCCCCTCGGGGGTGACCAGCAGGTTGCCGGGCTTGATGTCGCGGTGGATGATGCCGGCGGAGTGGGCCGCGTGCAGCGCCTTGGCCGTCTGGTGCACCACGTCGAGCGCCACCTCGGGCCCGATGGCGCCGTTACGCGCCAGGATGGCCGACAGCGGCTCGCCGTGCACCAGCTCCATGACGAGGTAGGCCACGTCGCTCTGCTCGCCGTAGTCGAAGATCTGCGCCACCCCGGGGTCGGCCAGCGCCGCGGTGATCCGCGCCTCGTTCCGGAACCGCTCCCGGAACGTGAGGTCGGCGTAGATGTGGCTGCGCAGGATCTTCACCGCCACTTCGCGCCCGAGCAACTCGTCACGGGCACGCCACACCTCTCCCATACCGCCCGTGGCGATGCGGGAGAGCAGCAGATAGCGGTTACGGAGCCGCATGACCCAGCAGGTTACCGTCACTCACTTGTTCAGCACCGCCTCCAGCACGGCCTTTGCGATCGGCGCGGCGGTGTGCCCGCCGGTCGCCTCCGCGCCGACCTTGGCCGCTCCGGACTCGACGATGACCGCGAGGGCCACCTTCGGGTCCTCGGCGGGCGCGAAGGAGATGAACCAGGCGTGCGGCGGCTGTCCGTCGGAGGTCTCCGCAGTGCCTGTCTTACCCGCTACTTGGACGCCCGGGACCTGCGCCAGGTTGGCGGTGCCGTTGTTCACGACGCTCACCATCATCTCGCGCAACTTGCCCGCCGTCTCGGAACTGACCGCTTCGGTCAGCTCATCGGGCTTGGCCTCCTCGATCGTCTCGCCCTTGGCGTCAGAGATCTTGTTGACGAGGTACGGCTTCATCACCGTGCCGTCATTGCCGATGCCCGCGGCGATCATGGCCATCTGCAGCGGCGTCATCCGGTTGCTGCGCTGCCCGATCGAGGCCATCGCCAGGGCCGCCTTGTCCTCCTCGGGACCGAAGTCGCTCGCGGCCACCGACATCGGCACGGCGAGCGGCTCGCCCATGCCGAACTTCTCGGTCTGCTCGTTCATCTTGTCGTAGCCCAGCTCCATGCCCATCGAACCGAAGGGCGTGTTGCAGGACCTCTCCAGCGCGTAGATCAGGGTGACCTGGCCGCTGCCGCAGGCCGCGCCGCCGTAGTTGGGCAGGCTGATGTTGGTGTTGGGCAGCGGCAGCCGCTGCGGGGCCTCCACCGTGGTGTCGGGGCCGCGCGAGGGGTCGTCCTCCAGGAACGCCGCCGCCGTCACGACCTTGAACGTCGACCCGGGCGGGTATGTCTGGCCGATGGTGCGGTTGAGCAGCGGCTGGCTCTTGTCCTTGGCCAGCTCGTCATAGCGCTTGAAGACCGGGTCCTTCTCGGTGCCGGACAGCTCCGCGGGGTCGTACGTGGGCAGCGACACCATCGCCAGGATCGCCCCGGTCTTCGGGTCGAGCGCCAGCACGGCGCCGCGCCTGCCGCTCTGCCGCAGCGCGTCGTAGGCGGCCTTCTGCGCCTTGGGGTTGATCGTGAGATCGACGTTGGCGCCCTTGGTCGGCTCGCCCGTGAACAGGTCGATGCTCCGCCGCAGCAGCAGGTCAGCGCTGGAGCCGTCGAGCAGCTTGTTCTCGGTGCCCTCGATCGCGCTCGCGCTCTCCGGCGAGAAGAAGCCGGTGACGTGCGCGTAGAGCTTGCCCTCGGCGTATTTCCTGACGAACCGGAAGTTGTTGCTGTCCGTCTCGACGGACTGCGCGATCACCTTGCCGCCGGCCGTGATGCGGCCGCGCTCGATGGCGTAGCGGTCGTAGTAGTTGCGGGTGTTGCGCGCGTCGGTCCGCAGCCCCTCGGACCGCACGGCCTGGACGATGTTCACGTTGATCATCAGGAGCGCGAACATGGCCAGGCAGGCCACGGCCACGCGCTTCAGGGTGCCGTTCATCGCTGGAACACCTGCGTCAGTCCTTCGTTCTGGATCGCCTGGGGTGGGGGGCGTCTCGCGGCATCTGACGTTCGTACCAGGAGCGCGATAAGGATCCAGTTAGCGAGCAGCGCCGAGCCGCCCTGGGACATGAACGGGGTCACCAGGCCGGTCAACGGGATGAGGTTGGTCACGCCGCCGACGATGATGAACACCTGCCAGGCCAGGATGAACGACAGGCCGCCCGCCAGAAGCTTCGAGTAGGGGTCGCGGGCCGCGAGCGAGGTGCGCAGGCCGCGCTGGACGATCAGCGCGTAGATCATCAGGATCGCCATCAGCCCGGTCAGGCCGAGCTCCTCGCCGGTGGCGCTGAAGATGAAGTCGGAGAAGGCCAGCGGGATCAGGTCGGGGTGACCCTGCCCCAGGCCGGTGCCCAGGATGCCGCCCGCCCCGAGGCCGAACAGGCCCTGCATGATCTGGAAGCTGCCGCCGAAGGCGCGATCGTAGTATTCGCTCGCACTCGGGTTGAGCCAGACGTCGAAGCGGTCACCCACGTGGGAGAAGATCTGCCCGGCCAGGAACGCGCCGCCGCCGAACAGCAGGATGCCGATCAGCACCCACGAGGTGCGCTGCGTGGCGACGTAGAGCATCACCACGAAGCCGCCGAACAGCAGCAGCGACGAGCCCAGGTCCTTCTGCAGCACCAGCACGCCGATGGCGATCGCCCAGGTGATCAGCACCGGACCGAGGTCGCGGGCCCGGGGCAGGTCGATGAAGAGCAGCCGCCGCCCGGCCAGCGCCAGCACGTCACGCTTGGCGACCAGATAGCCGGCGAAGAAGATGACCAGCGCGATCTTCGCGAACTCGGCCGGCTGGATCGTGGCGGCGCCGAACCCGATCCAGATGCGCGCGCCGTTGATCTCCTTGCCCAGCCCCGGCACCAGCGGCGAGATGAGCAACACCACGCCGATCAGCCCTGCCGTGTACGTCAGCCGCTGCAGCGTGCGGTGGTCGCGCAGCACCAGCAGCGTCACGGCGAAGAGCACCACGCCGATGCCGGTCATGATGATCTGGTTGGTGGCCGAGGCGCCCGCCTGCATCCTGGAGCCGGAGTTCTCCAGCCGGTAGATCATCACCAGGCCGATGCCGTTGACCAGCGTCACGAGCGGCAGGATCAGGGGATCGGCCCACGGGGCGAACTTGGCGAGCACCAGGTAGGCGGCCAGCATCAGACCGCCCAGGCTCAGGCCGTACGTCAGCATGCCCGCGGGCACCTGGCCGTCCATCGCCAGGCCCACGTTCGCGTACGCGCCCATGACGATCAGCACCGCGAGCGCGAGCATGACCAGCTGAGCCCCGCGCCGTTTGGCCGGCATCGGGACGGGGGAGACGGCGACTTCGCTCATCTACTGCTGTTTCGTCTTGGTCGCGGTGGCGGTGGGCGTGGGGGTCGCGCTCGCCTCCGTGGAGGTCTCGCTGTCGTCCTTCGGTTCCTGGGAGAACTTCAAGCTGTTGATCCTCGTGATGCCTTCGGCGAGGGTGGTGACGGGAATGCCGCTCTTGATCAGCGCCTGGTCGGCCTCGGACAGCTGGGAGAGCTGCTTGCCCGTGGGCTTGGAGACGTGGAAGAGCGGGAACGGACCGACCTCCCTCTTGATCCCCTGGTACACGACCACTTCGTCGCCCCTAGCGCCGACGAAGAACTGGTCCTGAGTCCACTGGTATCCAAAGTAACCGCCGACGCCGGCGCCGACGATGCCTATGCCGAGCACGGTGACCAGCACGGGCCACACTCGACGACGCTTCCGGGACCGCCGGGGCGCCGTCTCGGCGACCGGCTCATCGAATTCGTCGTCGGTGAGCACCGGCTGGGGTGCGGTCACCGCGCCGGCTCGCCCCGGCGAGGTGTCCTGCGGATTCCCGCGCAGCCGGGTCATCCCCGCGGCGCCGACGATGGCGGCCTCCACGGGCACCAGCTGCCCATCGGTGATCTCCAGCACGTCGGCCAGGACACAGGTGATGTTGTCGGGCCCGCCACCCCTGTTCGCCAGGTCGATGAGCTGGCGGACGACCTCCTCCGGGTCGTCGATGTTGGTGAGCGTGGCGTGCAGCGTCTCCGCGCTCACCACACCGGACAGGCCGTCGGAACACAGCAGGTAGCGATCGCCCACCTGCGCCTCGCGGAGCGTGAGGTCGGGATCGACCTCGCCGCTTCCGTCGAGCGCGCGCAGCAGGATCGAGCGCTGCGGATGCGTGGCCGCCTCTTCCGGCGTGATGCGCCCGTCATCGACGAGTTGCTGCACCAGCGTGTGGTCATGCGTGATCTGGTAGAGCTCCCCGCGTCTGAGCAGGTAGGCGCGCGAGTCGCCGACGTGCACCAGGGCGACCTGGGTGCCGTGCCAGAGCATGGCCGTGAGAGTCGTGCCCATGCCTTTGAGGCTGGGATCCCGCCCCACCATTTCGTGCAGCTTGCGGTTGGCGTCGCGTACCGCTGCCTCGATGGCGTTGAGCAGGTCACCACCCTGTTGGGCCTCTTCCAGAGAGGCCATGGCGGCGATGGCGACTGAGCTCGCCACCTCGCCGTGTGCGTGCCCGCCCATGCCGTCGGCGACAGCGAGCAGGCGGCCGCTAGCGTACGCCGAGTCCTCGTTCCCTTCGCGGAGGAGGCCGACGTCCGAGCGGGCGGCGTAGCGGAGTGCGATGGTCATTTGCGCAATTCAATGACTGTCTTGCCGACGCGGATCGGAACACCGAGCGGCACCGGGGTCGGGCGGGTGACTTTCGAGCGGTCGAGATACGTGCCGTTGGTGGACCCAAGATCTTCCACGATCCATTGACCGTCCTGAGGGAAGAGCCGGGCATGCCGGCTGGAAGCGTAGTCGTCGGTGACTACCAGCGTGGCGTCATTGGCCCGGCCAATGGTGATGGGCGTCTCCGTGAGATTAATGGTGGTGCCTTGGAGAGGGCCACCCGTAACGATGAGCTGGCGTGGCTCGCCCTTTTTGCTCTTGGGCTTGGCCACCGGTTTGGCGGGTTTCACAGCTTTGCGTGCACCCGCGGAAGCCGTGCGTGAACCGAACAAGTCAGTCCGGATCACGCCGACTGCGGCAATGACGAAGAACCACAGCACCGCCAGGAAAGCGAGCCGGATCAGCAGCAGCGTGAGCTCGGACATGGACCGTCTGTCTACCCCTAATCGCGCCGGAACACCAGAGTCGTACGCCCCAGGGTCACTCGCGTGCCGTTCTGGAGCTCGATCCTGCGTACCGGCTGGCCATTGACAAAAGTACCGTTCGTCGACCCCAGATCGACCAGGACCACGAGCTGGCCCTCGACGCGCAGTTCCGCGTGGTGCCGCGAAACGCCGGGATCGACCAGACGAAGATCGCAGTCGGTGCCCCTGCCGAGCAAGGTCACCGGAGTGGTCAGCTCGTAAGAGCGGTCACCCTGCGGGTCGTCCTGGGTGGAGACGAGCAGCCGCGGCCGCCCGTTGAACGCGTGCGGTCTCGACGGAGGCAGGTCGCTCGCCGGCTGGCGGATCTCGTCCTGCTCGACCGTCGCGCCGCGGATGACCCCCGACCGGATGCGGAACAAGCCCACAGCCAGATCGCCGGCGGTCTCGAAGCGGACCCGGACCGGTCCCACGAAGGAGTAGCCCTGTTCCTTGGCGTACTCCCTGGCGAGGTTGGCCAGTTCGTGGCTGATGCTGTCGGCGTAGACCTCAAGCCGTTCGCTGTCGGTCGTGGACAGCTCAACCACGAAGTCGTTGGGCACGAGCGTGCGACCTTGAGCGACGATCGCCGCACGCTCATCCATCTCCCGCTGAACCGCGCTGGCGACCTCGACCGGCTGAAGGTCAGATTTGAACGCCCGCGCAAAGGCTCCCTCAACCAAGCCTTCGAGCCTTCGCTCGAAGCGCTGAAGGACTCCCACCGGGTACCTCCCTTCCTCCGTGCATATGATCGCGGCCCCCAGACGCTTCCGGCGCCCGGTTTCCGCCCGTTCCACGGGACGGTGTCCCTGGCGCTCGTCGGCAGTCGCGCCCAGCTCCTCCGCTCCCGTGTCTTATGCGATCGTATCCGGGTTCAGTACCAGTGGCTGTTCCGTGCTAATGTTCTTTCCGCACCCACAAGGGCGGGTGGCGGAACGGCAGACGCGCACGGTTCAGGTCCGTGTGTCCGAAAGGACGTGAGGGTTCAAATCCCTCCTCGCCCACTCGGTGACTGGGGACTCTTGGTCGCAAGCCTTATGGCTTGCTTCCTCGGGTCCCCTCGTCATATCCATCCGGGGGATGACCCCCGGACCCCCAGCGTTTGTCGCTGGCGCTCCTGGGGACTTTCGCCCCCAGACCCCCGACACACACCCTCGCGGTTGCGTCCTTGGCAGCTTGGCGAAGTGCTGGGCGGATCGCAAGGGTGCGGGTCTTTCTTTTCAAGAACCTGTTGGTAACGGCTGTGGCCGCCCTTCGGACTGTAGGGCCGGGTGGTTGCAAGGTGGTTTCTTGACGCTTGCGTCCCGCCCGGCCCTCTGTGTTTTAGGTCACAGCCGCTCTTGTGTCCAGTAGTTCGCCCACCAGGTCGGTGAGGCTCACCATTCCGATGACTGTCTTCTCCTGATTCGTCACCAAAGCCAGGTGGGATCTCTGTTCCTGCAAGATCGTCACTGCCTCCGGGACCTGGGTGGTGCAGGGGAGCTTCGGCAGGGGCCGGGACAGGTCGCTCGCCTTGCTCGAGGGGTTCAGGAGGGCGTCTCGGGCGTGCAGGGCGCCCTCCACGCCTGTCGGGCCCTCCACCAGGAGCCTCAGGTGGGTGCTGCCCGCTGCGGTGGATCTGATCTGGGCCGCCGTCGCGGTCAGAGGGACCTTCGTCGCCTGGTCTATGGGGACCATCAGGCGTTCTATGCCCTCGTCGTCCAGTCTCAGGGCTCTGGTCAGGAGGTCGTGTTCCTCCCTGTCCAGGAGGCCCATCCGGCCTGATTCGCCTACCAGCATGGCCAGCTGGCGAGGGGTTCTGGTGGTTGCCAGCTCGTCTCTTGGCTGGACTCCGAAGAGGTGGAGGATGAGGTTGGTCAGGGCGTTCAGGGCCGAGAGCAAGGGGCGCATCGCCGTGGTGAAGGCTCTGAACGGGAAGGTCAGGAGCAACGCCGCGCGCTCCGGGTGGGTCAGCGCCCATGACTTGGGGGCCATCTCGCCGATGACCATGTGCAGGAACGTGACCAACGTCAGGGCTATCACCAGGGCGATCGGTACGCGCATGGCCTCCGGGATCCCTATCGCGGCGAAGACCGGCTCCAGGTAGTGCTCGATCGCCGGCTCTGTCACCTGGCCCAGGCCCAGGGTGCAGAGGGTGATGCCCAGCTGGGCGCCCGCGAGCATCAGGGAGAGCTGGCGGCTGCCGCCGGCGGCCGATTTCGCGGCCAGCCTGACCAGGCGGTTGCCGCCCACCGCCATCTCCTCCAGGCGGTGGCGCCGCGAGGAGACGAAGGCGAACTCGGCCGCCACGAAGAGGGCGTTGAAGGCCAGGAGGGCGAGGCTCAGGATGATCATGGTCATCGGCGGGTCGCCTCCGCGTGCTGGACCGGTGTCAGGCGGACCCACTCGGGGACCCTGCGGTTCAGCGACATCACTGTCAGCTCCGCCAGGTACTCACCCGTGTCCTGGGTGAACGGATCCGTTTCGGGGGTCACCGGGACCGTGATCGTGTCGCCGGCGTTCGGCATCCTGCCCAGCCTGGCCAGGACCAGGCCGGCGAGGGTGTCATAGTCGCCGCTCTCCGGGAGCGCGATGCCCGTCGCGCGTTCGACCTCGTCCAGGCGCAGCCGGCCCGGGACCTCCCAGATGCCGCCGGGGTGCTCCACCGCGCCGGCCGGCTCCGGGTCGTTCTCGTCCACCAGCTCGCCGACCAGCTCTTCCGCCAGGTCCTCGACGGTGATGACGCCCGCCAGGCCGCCGTACTCGTCCATGACGCAGGCTATGTCGTCCTTCGACGCCCGCATCCGGTCCAGGACCGCCGGCAGCGGGACCGAGTCGGGGACCAGGAGCGCGGGGCGGGTGATGGTGGCGATGCGGCCGTCGTCCAGGCCCGAGGCCAGGAGCTCGCGGACGCCTGTCACTCCCACCACGTCCCCGTCGTCGCCGAGGACCGGGTAGCGGGAGTGGCCGCGGGTGCGCATGGCGTCGAGGAGGTCCGAAATGGGCTGGGAGGCCCGCAGGACCACGACACGGGGGCGCGGGACCATGATCTCTTCCGCCGTGCGGTCGCCGAACTCCAGGGCTCGTTCGAGGAGGTCGGAAAGTCTCGGCGGCAGCTCGCCGGCCTGGGTCGACTCCGCGATGATGCGGGAGAGCTCCTCAGGGGTGGCGCCGTGCTCCACCTCCTCGATGGGCTCGATGCCGACGCGCCTGAGCAGGCCCGTGGCGGCCGAGTCGAACAGCCGCACCACCGGGCCCACGACCGCGAGGTAGACCAGCGTCGAGCCGGCCAGGAACTTGGCCACCGGCTCCGGTCTGGCGATGCCCAGGTTCTTCGGGGCCAGCTCGCCGAAGACCATCTGCACGACGGTCGCCACGAAGACGCCCAACGCCACCGAGATGCCGGTGACCATGGCGTCGGACAGGCCCGCGTCGGTCAGCCACGGCCGTACGAGGGTGGCGATCGCGGGCTCGGCCAGGAAGCCGACCAGCAGTGCCGTGACCGTGATGCCCAGCTGGGCGCCGGAGAGCATGAAGGACAGGCGCGAGGTCACCTGGAGCGCCTTCGCGGCGGCCGCGTCACCCGCGGCGGCCTGCTCACGAAGCAGGCCGCGGTCGGCGGCGACGAAGGCGAATTCCTGGGCGACGAAGTAGCCGGTCGCCGCGGTGAGAAGCAGGAGGGCCAGCAGCCCGAGATAGGCGCTCACCGTGGTGAGCCCTCAGAGGAACCCGTGCCCGAGCACGGGCGAAGACTCCAGGGGTCCGGATCGGACACGATCATCCCTTCGATAGAGGTCGTCCATAACCGTAACGACGCTGGTGGCATCTATGTTTCCGCAGTGACTCTCCGCTGGTTCCGCGTACTTTTCCGTGGGAAAACCTTGGCGGAACGTCTTCACTGCTGGGGGGTTGGACGTAGCGTCTATGACAAAGCGAAGGGAAGAAGGCGAAGTGACCGAGGACGACCGGACGCGGGCCATGCGCTCGCCAGGCGACGGCCGCCCGCTGCCACCACGGCCTGGTGACGGCCTGCGATCCGGGGGCGCGCCCGCGCACCGGATGCCCGCCGGAGGGCCGGGAGCACCCACGCACAAGCTTCCCGCCGCCTCCCCTATTCCCGCGGAAGCCCCGCCCGGGGCGGAGCCGCCCAGGGGCAGCTCGCGGGTGTACGGCCGGGAACGCGCCGGCAGCAGCCCCGTCAAGCCGTTGAAGTCGCGTGGCGAGCCCTCCCAGAAGGGGCCGCGGGGGCCGCGCAAGCGACCGTCGGGGAAGACCATCCTGACGATCGTCGCCGGGTTCCTGGTGCTGGTGCTGGTGGCCGCCGTGGGCCTGGTCTTCTGGATCGACTCCAGGCTGTCGGGCATCGACGGCGTGCTCGACGACTACACGGGCCGGCCCGCCGACACCCCGGGCACCAACTGGCTGCTCGTCGGCTCCGACAGCCGCAAGGGCCTGACCGCCGCCCAGCGCAAGAAGCTGGCCACCGGCCGGGCCGCCGGGCAGCGTACGGACTCGATGATGCTGCTGCACATCCCCGAGGGCAGCGACAAGCCGACCCTGGTCAGCCTGCCGCGCGACTCGGCGGTCACCATCCCGGGCAAGGGGCGTGACAAGCTCAACTCCGCCTACGCCATCGGCGGCCCCAAGCTCCTGGTCCGCACCGTCGAGACGGTCACCGGGGTGCATGTGGACAACTACATGGAGATCGGCTTCGCCGGGTTCGTCGAAATCGTGGACGCCGTCGGCGGGGTCGAGATCAACGTCCGCGCAGCTGTGGACGACCCCAAGGCGGGCCTCAAGCTCAAGAAGGGCACGCAGCTGCTCACCGGCGGCCAGGCCCTCGGATACGTACGCACCCGCAAGGGCGGCGCGCTGCCCGACTTCGAGCGGACCAAGCGGCAGCGGCAGTTCCTCGGCGCGGTCGTGAAGAAGGCGGCCAGTCCGGGAGTGCTGCTCAACCCGTTCACCGCGATCCCGCTGGCGATGAGCGCCACGGACGCGGTCGTGGTCGACTCGGGCACGGGCGTGTTCAACATGCTCTCGCTGGGGCTGGCCATGGGTGACAGCCCGGTGACCACGGTCGTGCCGTTCGGTGGGAACGAGGTCATCCCCGCCGGTGGCACGGCGGTCAAGTGGGACCGGGCGAAGGCCCTGGCGCTGTTCAACGCCCTGAAGGAGGACAAGCCGGTGCCCAAGGAGGTCGTGGACGCCAGCTGAGCCGGTTGTGTCAGCTGCTGCCGGCGGCCCCCGCCGTGGCCGCCGCGGTGACGGCGACCATGGCGGCGGCGTTGATGGCGGCGATGGTCTTGGCCACCGCGTCGGCCGCCCAGGCGCCCTCGGCGATCTCCTTGATGCGTGCCTTGTCGGCGCCGGGGAACGCCTTGCGGTCCAGCTTGGCCGCGTGCGTGATCGCGATCAGGACGGCCGTGCGAGCGTCGGGGTCGGCGCCCGCCAGGACGGCGGAGACCCGCTCCCTGACGTTCGCCTCGACCCCGGGGTGGGCCTCCGGCCAGCGCGTGACCGGGAAGATGCCCATCACCTTGACCCGCTCCTCCGTCAGCACTCCGGATGCGGCGAGGCGGGTCAGCAGGCGGTTGCGCAGCTTGCCCGACTGCAGCTTCTGCACCCACCAGGCCGGGTTCCTGGTGCCGCCCTTGGCGGTGATGAGGGCCAGGGCGGCGTCGAGCTCCTCGTCACCCAGCGGGGTCGGGTCCTTGACCGCCAGCTTCTTCTTCGACAGCTCCACCCGGTCGTGGATGGCCAGCTCGGCCAGGATCGCGCCGGCGAGGGCAGGATCGAGCTGGATCGCGCTGATCAGCGGCTTGCCCTGGTCTTCGCTGTGGGCCAGGAGGAGGAGCTCCTCGGCGATCGTCACCGTCATGCTTCGACACTAACCTCCCAGCCATGACCATCTCCGAAAAGTTGCACGCCATCGGGCGCCCGCTGCTCCAGGCCCAGATCGAGCACCCCACGGTGGCCGGGATCGGGCGCGGTGACTGCCCGAGCCGGTGTTCCGGTCGTGGCTGGAGCAGGACTACCTGTTCCTGCTGGACTACGTGCGGGTGTTCGCCCGGCTGGCCTGGCAGGCGCCCGCGGCGCATCTGGGCGATCTCGTGGATCTGGCGCACACCACGTACCACGACGAGCTGAGCCTGCACCGGACGATGTCGGCGGAGTTCGGGGCCGATCTGGAGGGGGCGGTGAAGGGGCCGGCGTGCGCGGCGTACACGGCGTTCCTGCTGGAGTCGGCGGGGTCGTACGGGGAGGGGTTGGCGGCGCTTTATCCGTGCATGTGGGGATATTCGAGTCTTGGGCGGATTTTGGCGGAGAATCCGCCTGCTGAGCCGAGATATCGGGCCTGGGTGGACACGTACGCCGACCCCGGGTTCGAGGCGCTCACCGCGCGGATCGCGCAGATGATCGATGAGGCCGATCCCGACCCGGCGCGCGCCGAGGCCCTGTTCGCGGCGGGGATGGCACACGAGCTGGCCTTCTGGGACGTGCCCTAGACAGTACGGCCGGCACTGTACCCGGCACCGTAGTCTGGTGGCATGCCCGAACTTCCCGAAGTGGAGTCTCTCACCCACTTCCTGCGCGAGCGGGCGGTGGGCCGCACGATCCTGGGGGTCGACGTGGTCGCCTTCCAGGCGCTCAAGACGTTCGACCCGCCGGTCACGGCGCTCGGCGGGCTGACCGTCACCGGCGTGACCAGGCACGGCAAGTTCCTCGACCTCGACTGCGACGGCCTGCACCTGGTCATCCACCTGGCCCGCGCGGGGTGGCTGCGCTGGCGCGACGACCTCTCGGGCGCCAAGGCGGTGCGCCCGGGCAAGGGGCCGCTGGCGGTGCGGGTCAGGCTGGCGCCCGACGAGGAGGGCCTGGCGCCCGGGTTCGAGCTGACCGAGGCGGGGACGCAGAAGCGGCTCGCCGTCTATGTCACGAAAAACCCGGATGATGTCCCCGGCATCGCCGCCCTCGGCCCCGACCCCCTGGCCGAAACGTTCACCGTCGACGCGCTCAAGCACATCGTGGGCGGCAACCGCACCCAGATCAAGGGGCTGCTGCGCGACCAGAAGATCATCGCGGGCATCGGCAACGCCTATTCGGACGAGGTGCTGCACGCGGCCAAGATGTCCCCGTTCAAGATCGCCGCGACGCTGACCGACGCGCAGGTCGCAGACCTGCACGAGGCCATCGTGACCACGCTGAGAGACGCGGTCGAGCGCGCGCACGGGCTGGCGGCCAAGGACCTCAAGGCGGAGAAGAAGTCGGGGCTGCGCGTCCACAACCGTGCGGGGCAGCCCTGCGACGTGTGCGGCGACACGATCCGCGAGGTCTCGTTCGCCGACTCCTCGCTGCAGTACTGCCCCACGTGCCAGACAGGCGGCAAGCCGCTGGCCGACCGCCGCCTGTCCAAGCTGCTCAAGTAGCGCTGCCGCTCAGCACCCGGTTCTCGTCGCGGACCCGGGAAAGCAGGCCGGCGGCGGCGATGATCGCGGCCAGCAGGGTCGCCGTCACGGGCACCACCAGGGCCGTCCGCATCGCGGCCAGGCCCGCCTCGGCGCCCGTCGCCGTGCCCAGGGCGGCCACGTTGACCGCGGTCACCAGGGACAGGCCCAGGGCCGCCCCGAACTGGAACGAGGAGTTGATCAGCCCGCCGGCCAGGCCCTGCTCGTGCTCGGCGATGCCGTCCGTGGCCACGATCGTCAGCGGGCCGTAGACGAAGGCGAACATCAGGCCGATCAGCAGCATCGACGGCAGCATCGCCGCGTACGCCCAGTCCAGGCCCACCCCGAGGAACAACGCGTACGCGAGCAGGCCCGACAGCAGGCCACCGAGCACGACCTTGGCGTTGCCGAACCGGTTGACCAGCCACGGCGTGAGCGTGGGCGCGAGCACCACGTCGGCGGCGGCCGCCAGCAGGGCCAGGCCCGTCTGGATGGTGGACCAGCCGCGCAGCTCCTGGAGGTAGAGCGTGACCAGGAACTGGAAGCCGAAGAACGAGGCCGTGAGCAGGGCGGCCATCAGGTTGGCCCGGACGAGCGGGCCCGAGCGCAGGATGCCGAGGCGGACCAGCGGGACGGCGGAGCGGCGCTCGATGGCGACGAAGGCCGCGACCAGCGCCAGGCCGGTGGCGAAGACCGCCACGGTCAGGGGCAGGCCGTCGGACGGGTGCTCCAGGCGTACGACACCGTAGACCAGCAGCATCATCGCCCCCGTGATGCTCACCGCGCCCGCCACGTCGAACCCCCGCACCGCGGGGCGGTCCGTGGCCGGCTCCCTGAGCAGGGGGATCGCGGCCAGCAGGATGACCAGCGAGAGCAGCACGGGGGCGAAGAACACCCAGCGCCACCCGATCGCGGTCAGCAGGCCGCCGATCACCAGCCCGAGCGCGAACCCGCCCGCCGCCGTGCCGGCGTAGATGAGCAGGGCCCGGTTGCGCTGCCTGCCCTCGGGGAAGTTCGTGGTGATCAGGGACAGGCCGGCCGGGGTCATGAACGCGGCGGCCACCCCCGTGACGAACCTGGCCAGCAGCAGCACCCAGCCCTCGGTCGCGAAGCCGCCCAGACCGGAGAAGAGCAGGAACACCACCAGCCAGAGCAGGAACATCCGCCGCCGGCCCAGCAGGTCGGCCGCCCGGCCGCCGAGCAGCATGAAACCGCCGTACCCCAGCACGTACGCGCTGACGACCCCGCTCAGCATGCTGGTGGACAGCCCGAGGTCGGCCCGGATGGACGGGAGGGCGACGTTCAGCATGGCCACGTCGATGCCCTCCAGGAAGATGGCACCGCACAAAACGATCAGTACGCCCCAGGAACGGGCGGGCACAGACACAACAAACCCCCGGTTACTTCTCGGCATGTCGGTTCTCTCTTGTAACCGTCCACATCATGGGCCAGGATGAAATGTCGTGGAAGACGGCACTTTGAGATCACTCAGTTACTGCGAAGGCACCGTGGACGACGACTACGACGTACGCCAGTGGGACACCCGCGAGGACTGCGAGGTCCGGCAGATCCTCGACCGCATCGCGGACAAGTGGTCGCTGCTGGTGATCGCCCTGCTCGACTGCCAGAGCCTGCGCTTCACCCAGCTCCGCCGCGAGATCGACGGCGTCAGCCAGCGCATGCTCAGCGTCACCCTGCGCCAGCTCGAACGCGACGGCCTGGTCACCCGCACGGTTCACCCCGTGGTGCCGCCCCGGGTGGACTACGCGCTGACGCCGCTCGGCCGTACGCTGCACCAGACCATCAAGTCCCTGGTCACGTGGACCGAGGAGCACCAGGCGGAGATCGCGGAGGCGCGTGCGGCCTACGACGCGCGGCGCGAGATGATGGAGCCATGACCGTTCCTGAGATCGAGGCCAACGCCGTTCCCGCCGACGCTTACCTGCTCGACGTCCGCGAGCAGGACGAATGGCTGGCCGGGCACGCGCCCGAAGCCGTGCACATCCCCATGACGCAGATCCAGGGCCGGGTCGACGAGGTGCCCGGCGACCGGACGATCTACGTCGTGTGCCGGGTGGGCGGCCGTTCGCTGCAGGTCGCGGCCTGGCTCAACCAGCTCGGGCGCGACGCGGTCAACGTCGGGGGCGGCATGCAGTCGTGGGAGTCCGCGCGTCGGCCGATGGTCAGCGAGACGGGCCAGGAGCCCTTCGTGGCATGAGGGGGCGTTGAAGCCCCCACTATGGCGTTCGCCCGACATTGAGGCGTCATTAGGGCGCAAACTACAGAGCCGGCTGGTCGTGCGGATCCCGGCCGGTCCATCGCCGCCCGCCAGTTGGTGACCGCGATGCGGCCTGCCGTCGATCTGGCAGGCGATCCAGTGGTGTGGCGCCGACCGGCTCGGCCACGGCGTCCGGATCATCGACGACATCGCCTTCACCTCCGACGGCGAGGCCGAGCTCGGCAGGTTGGCGGCGTACGTCCGCGATCTCCGGATTTCGCTGGAGATGTGCCGAGCAGCAATCTCCAGACCGGTGCCGCCCCGTCGATCGCCGACCACCCGATCGGCCTGCTCATCCAGCTTCGCTTGCGGGCCACCGTCAACACCGACAATCGCCTGATGAGCGGCACCTCGATGACCCGCGAACTCGCCCTGCTCGCCGACGCCTTCGGCTACGGCCTGCCCGACTTCCGCTGGTTCGCCATCAACGCGATGAGGTCCGCCTTCATCCCCTTCGACGAACGCCTGGCCATCATCGGCAACGTCATCAGGTCCTGGTACGCCGACCAGCTGAAAGCCTAAGAGTCAGCGGCTCAGTTCCACCCGTTGTCTACCTTGTAGCTGATTTGGACACCCCGGATCCCGCCTTCTCGGGCGTAGACACGCAGCGATAGGTAGGCATACTTTATGCGCTTGGTGCTGGTGCGGGTGATGGTTCCGAAGTTGGTGCCGTGGGTGCCGCAGCCGTTGCTGTCCGACCTCCAGGCGCTGTGCCCCCTGGTTCCGTCCATGTGAACCCAGACAACCTGGGCCTTCACCGGAGCGTTGTCGCCGGGACAGATGTCGCGCACCGTGAAGTTCCGAACGACGATCTTCTTCCGGTTGGCGAAGCCGATGGTCGCCCGGACGGACCCGCCACCGTTGTCGCGATAGGGGGCCACGTAGGCGGAGGCCACTTCGTCTTCCGCCTGCGCCGGGCTTGGCACCAGCAGTCCGCTCAATACTGCGATGCCCAGCGCGGCGCCCAGCATGCGTGTCTTCAACAGTCCTCCAGCAAGAGATGTTTCGGTTGGTTCGGTTGGCCGTGGGGCGTGCGCTTCAGCCCTTCCGCGTGGCCGGCGGGGGGAGATGTGCGAGGTATCGCCTCGTGGCGGATCGCGACGAAGAGCGGCGATCGATGGTGCGGGGGCCCTGCGTGAGCGTCAGGTCTGGAAGGTGAACGTCCCGCGCAGGACGGTGTCGCGCCCGCTCCAGTAGCTCTCGTGGACGGCCCGGTAGGTGACGTTGTCGAAGGCGGGGAGCACCGCGCAGGTGGCGCCGGGGTGGCGGATGTTGTCGTCTCTGATGACGATGGGCTTTCCGATCACGCCCGGGCGGGTCAGGGTCACCTTCACCCAGGCCGTCCCTGTGGTGTCATCGGCCCGGACGCACAGTTCGTTGGCAGGGTCGGCGTAGCGGACGATCCCGTCGCCGACATCCCGTTGGAAACTCGCCGCCAAGGCCGGTTGCGCGAGAATGACGCTCGCCACCGCGACAGCGACGCCGACGGTGACCGTTTTGAGCGGGTTCATCGTTCTTCCTTCTCTCGGACGGAGATCAGCCCGCCGGAGCGCCTGGTGCCAGGGGGTGGAATACGGCCTCTGACGAGGCTTGTGACATGAGCGATCCCGGCGGCCCGAGGTGCACCGGAGTGATCGTCGCACTCGCCGGCAGCAGCGTGGAATACGACCGGAATACGCCTGGTCACCCGGCATCGAGAGATGACTTCGGGCGGAACCCCTTTGCCGGGGGCGCCAGTCTTCGCAGTGATGCTGAAGGAGTTGGGGGGTGACGACGATCAGCGGCCAGATGCGCCGGCAACCCAGCTGATCGTCAGATTGCACGATCTCCGGCCGCTGTCGCCGTCGAGTTTCCAGTGATGTACAGCGTCAGGCGGTCGGATCCAGGAGGATTCGCACGCGCGAAGTCGAACGTGAGTGCGTAAGGCATTGAAGAATGCGTGCGTGGGCAGCCCGCCGACGCGGTGCGAGAGGCCTCTCCGGCTGTTCATCCGTCGTGCGGGCGGTCGGTTCGTACGGCCACCGAGTACAGCTACCGCCACGCACGTAGCTGTACTCCTGCGGACCTGCACGGACTCTCCCGAGGGCGCGATGGCAGCTACCCGGTGGTGGCCGATCTAGGACGAATGGTGCATCATGGGGGCGCGAGCTGGGATGATCCCGGCTTCGTGTACCAACCCCCCGCGGGAGCTTGGGGCAACCAGGCTGAGAGGGTAGCTACTGCTGCTGCCGACCGCATGAACCTGTCCGGGTAATGCCGGCGTAGGGAGTGTGCGATGACGCATGGCGTCGAAGAAGTTCCGCTGACCCTCGAAGGCCGCCCGCCGAAGACCCTCGGTGTGCTCGACCAGGGCGCTCTCTGGGCGAACCTCGGGGTCAGCCTCCTCGGCTTCTCCGGAGCACTGCTGCTGCTCAACCCGCTCGGCAACGCCCCGCTCAGCCTGGCCGCGGTGCTGGTGGCCACGGTGGTGGGCAGCCTGATCGGCACCGCCATGGTGGGACTGTCCGCCATCCCCGGCACGCAGACCGGGCAGCCGTCGATGGTGCTGCTGCGCGGGCTGTTCGGGGCCAGGATCTCCTACGTGCCCACGGTGCTGAACATCGTGCAGATGATCGGCTGGGGGGCCTTCGAGCTCTGGGTGATCGCGAAGGGTGCCACCGCGATCTTCGGCTCGGTGCCGTACCAGGTGTGGGTGGTCGTGGCGGGGGTGCTGACCACCGCGCTGACGATCTGGCCGCTCGGGTCGATCCGGCTGCTGCGCCGGTACGTCACCGTCGGCGTGATCATCGCGATGATCTGGTTCACGGTGTTCTTCCTGCGCGACGCCCCCTCTCCCGAGGGTGGGAGCTGGACGGCCTTCCCCGCCGCGGTCGACTACGTGATCGCGCTCTCGGTGTCCTGGGTGCCGATGGCCGCCGACTTCGCCCGCCACTCGCGCTCCAGCAGGGCCGCCTTCACCGGCGTGGTCGGCGGATACACCCTGGCCCAGGTGGCGTGTCTGGGGCTGGGCGTGTACGCGGTGGCCCTCGCGGGCGCCGCCGGGGTGCAGGCCGACCAGACGTCGGTGTTCGGGCCGTTCGTGGCGGTGCCGCTGGGCGCGCTGTTCTTCGGCATCCTGGTCCTGCGCGAGACCGACCAGTCCTTCGCCAACGTCTACTCCACCACGGTCTCGCTGCAGAACCTGATGCCGCGGATGGACCGGCGCGTCTTCTCCGTCGGCATCGGCGTGCTCACCGTGGTGATCGCCCTGCTGGTGGACGTCACCTCGTACGGGGTGTTCCTCGGCGTGATCGGGGCGGTGTTCGTGCCGATGTTCGCGGTGCTCGCCGTGGACTACTTCCTGCTGCGCCGCGGCGCGGGCTGGAACACCGCGGAGGACGCGCCCTCGCGCTGGTCGATGTTGGTGCCGTGGGCGCTGGGCTTCGCCGCCTACTGGCTGACGACCTCGACGCCGACGATCCCCCAGTGGGACTCGTGGTGGGCGGGCGTGCGCGAGGTCATCGGTTTCGTCCGGCAGCCGTGGATGAACGGCGCCCTGGGCGGTGCCTTGGTGGCCGCGCTGGTGACGCTGCTCATCGGGCTGCTGGCCCGGCGGTCCGCCGCTCGACGTTGAGCAGGTGCTGCTTGGCGGCCGCGCCCCCCGCGTAGTCGCCGAGCGCGCCGTCCTCGCGCACCACCCGGTGGCAGGGCACGATCACGCAGATGGGGTTGGAGGCCAGCGCGTTGCCGATCGCCCGCAGCGCCCGCGGCCGGCCGATGCTCTCGCCGATCTGCTCCAGCGTGGTGGTGGTGCCGTAGGGGACCGCCATGGTCTTCTGCAGCACCGTGCGCGCGAAGGTCGTGGCCAGCGTCAGGTCCACCGGCGTGGCGAACGCGCGCAGCCGCCCCGAGAAGTAGGCGTCGAGCTCTCTGCGTACGGGGTCGAGGCGTCTCGCGTCGGGCCCGATGAACCGGCCCACATGCCTGCTGACCAGCTCGAAGACGTCGTTTTCCGGCTCGAAGCTGCAGGCGGCGATGCCCTTGCCGGTCACCGCCAGCACCAGCCTGCCCACGGCCCCGTCGTAGGTGCCGAAGGCGATGTCCGGTGGTGTGTCACCCCGATAGGTGCTGGAGGTCACCCGCAGCAGGGCATCGAGATCGTTGCTCGACATACCCCTCACCCTCCCACCCGCCAGGAATTACCGTGACCGCAGCGTATCGGACGGATCGCCCGACGCACCCACCGCGCCACGTGCACTATGGAGGTGTGGGGGACGAATGGGCCGGTAGTGACGATGAGATCGCTCGCGCGGCGCTCGCCAGCTCGCCCAACGCCGTCGTGGCGCTCGATCGGGACCAGAGCGTGCTGGTGTGGAACGCCGCGGCCGAGCGCGTGTTCGGGTGGCCGGCGGAGGAGCTGCTCGGGCGCAGGGCGCCGATCGTGCCGGACGAGCTGACCGCCGAGCACAACGCCGTGCTGGAACGCGTACGCACGGGGGAGCCCGTGTCGCTGCGCACCAAGCGCGTGCGCAGCGACGGCACGGTGCTCGACCTGCGGGTGGACATCAGCGCCCTGCGACTGGGCAACGCCGTGGGCGGCTACGTGTGCGTCTACCACCCCGCCCGGGCCGACGAGGTGGCCAGGAACCGGATGGCGCGCCGGGCCAGGCTCGTGCGCCGGCTGACCGACGTGGTCGGCGACATCAACTCCGAGCTGGAGCTGTCGGCCGTGCTCGACCGGATCTCCGCCAACCTCACCGAGCTCACGGGGGCGGACGCGGGCGGGTTCGTGCTGATCGAGGGTGACAGGTTGCGGGTGGTCAGCACGTACCAGTTGCCGGACACGATCAGGGGCACCACCAGCGACCTGCGTACGAGCCTCGTGGACAAACTCTTACGCACCGGCAAGACCGTGATGCTGGAGTCCGACGGGCTCGACGACCTGGTGTGGGCGCGGCTCAACGGCCTGCACACGATCGCGCTCGGCCTGGCGGCCGTCGGCGGGCGCCCGTACGGCGCGCTCTACTCGCTGTTCGCCCGGCGCAGGCCGGGACACCTGGAGCTGGAGCTGCTGGAGCTGCTGGCCGGGCACGCGGGGATCGCCGTCGGCAACGCGGTGGCCTACCAGGAGGCGGTGCGGCAGCGGGCGCACGAGCGGGCCGTGTTCGACGCCAGCGCCGACGGCATCGCCGTGCTCGACCAGGCCGGCCACGTGGTGCGGTGGAACCCGGCCGCCGCCGAGCTGACCGCGTTGCCCGCCGCGTCCGTGATCGGCGGGCCGCCGCCGTTCCCGCTGCCCAAGCCGGGCGAGAAGGTCACCTCACAGATGGACAACGGGCGGTGGCTGGACGTGGTGAGCGCGCAGATCGAGGAGACCGGCGAGGTGGTCGTCGACTTCCGCGACGTGACCGCGGCCAAGGAGCTGGAGGAGGCCAAGGACCTGTTCCTGGCCACGACCAGCCACGAGCTGCGTACGCCGATCACGATCGTGCGGGGGTTCGCCAGCACGCTGGACTCGCGCTGGGACAAGATGGGCGACCCCGAGCGCCGCTCCGCCGTGCACACGATCGCCGAGCGGGCCAGGTCCCTGGGCGAGCTCATGGACCACCTGCTGCTGGGCGCCAGGGCCGGGGCGGACGAGCTCAAGGTGCGGATCGAGGAGTTCGACCTGGCCGAGCGGATCGACGCGGCCACGCTGGGGCTGCCCGCTCTGTCGGACCGGCACCGGGTCGAGGTGGTCATGCCGGACGGGCTGCCGTACGTGCTGGGCGACGCGCTGGCCACGGACATCGTCCTGGGGCAGCTGCTGGAGAACGCGTTCAAGTACTCGCCGAAGGGCGGCCTGATCAGCGTCGAGGCGTGGCCGGAGGACGACAACGTCGTCGTGGTGGTCGACGACGAGGGGGTCGGCATCGCCCCGGCCGACAGGGAGCGGATCTTCGAGCGCTTCGTCCAGGTGGACAGCGGCGACCGAAGACGGTTTGGTGGAGTGGGGCTCGGTCTCTACATTGTCCGCAGTCTCGCCAGGGCGCAGGGCGGAGATGTCAGCGCTCATCCGAGGCCTGGAGGAGGCACCAGAATGCGGCTCGTGCTGAGATGCGTTTCCACTATCGGATCCGACACACCGATGCGGTAACGAGGTGGTCACGGTTGAGCTGATCTATCGTCCAATGTGTACAAGCTGTGATCGAGATGCGGTTTCTGGGATTGAGTAACGGGGCATTTCGGTCGTACCGGGGAGTGTTCCCGCGGGGGGCACAGGTAACGGGGAGGTGGGTGTGTCAAGCGTGGTGCTGCTGCCGTACGCGCCGTCCAGCGTTGCCGTCGCCCGCCAGCGTCTGAGCACTGACCTGCAGGACAGTGGGGTCTTTTCCGCCGCGATCGACGATGCCGTGCTGGTGGTGAGCGAGTTGCTGAGCAACGCGCTGCGGCACGCGCATCCGCTGCCGTCGGGCATGGTGAGGGTTGCCTGGCTACGTAGTGACGATCACATCGAAGTGGCGGTGAGCGATGGGGGTGCGGCCACCGAGCCGCGGGCGGGCCGCCCGACCCTGTCCTCGCTCGGGGGCCGGGGGCTCGGCATCGTGGAATACGTGGCCGAGAGCTGGGGGGTCAGGCACGACGGGGACACGACCACCGTATGGGCCATCCTGCCCGCCCCCAGTCAGTCGATGAACGGGCAGGTGGCGGCACTCAGAGAGGCCGGCTAGCGAGCACGGCCCGCTCGCTGACGGTCCAGGCCGTGGAGACGAGCAGATAGAGGCCGGCCGCCAGGGGGAGCACCAGAGCGGCCAGCACGGAGCCGTACGGCAGCAGCCGCATGATCTTCTTCATCAGCTCCGGCTGCTCTTCCTGAACCTTGATCTGCCGGGCGGAGAACCACGCCACCGCCACGATCAGCAGAATGACCAATACAAAGACCAAAACCGGCATGCTGACCAGACCGTAATTGGCTACCAACCCCGCCACCTGCTGCCCTAGCGGAGCCCCGAAAAGGTCGTGCCCGGCGAGCGCGGTCGGATGCGTGGCCACCCGGTACATCAGCCACATGAACGGCAACTGCGCCAGCATCGGCATGAACCCCGCGAACGGCGACGTGCCTTCCTTGGCGTAGAGCGCGGACAACTCCTTCGACAGGCGTTCCGGATTGCGCCCGTGGCGCTGCTGCAACTCGCGCAGCTTGGGGGCGAGCCGCTCGCGGATCTTCATCGTACGGGCCTGGCGCACGTTGAGCGGCAGCAGCAGAAGGCGTACGGCCAGCGTGAACAGCACGATCCCGAGCGCGGCGCTGCCGCCGGACATGCCGATGACAAAGGTGACGAGAGAATCGATCATGAGCCCTTGTTCCCTAGGAGAGGTGGACGAGGGGCTCACTCGTCTCACAGAGGGAGCCCCGCCTTACTGGAAAGCGGGGCATGCCTAAGGGGCTCGCGGACGCGAACGACCGGCCGCGTCCGGATCGCGCTGCCGCTGGAAGGCCGTGCGGCGCGCATAGGTCAGCGGGAAGCTCGGCGGCTCCCCGCTGAGGGTGGGCAGCAGCGTGGCCGCCCACGTGGCCAGCAGCAGGATCGCCACCATGGTGATCCCCACCAGCCACGGATCGAACAGGATTTGCGTCACTGCGAGCGCGACTTGCCCACAACGGTGACCGCGACGAAGACGAGCAGAGCGACCACACCGACGATCAAAGCGAGCTTGACCAGGCCGACCAGCATCGGCAGCAAGAAATTGAACAGCACGAAGAGACCCAGCAAGGTCCCTATGACGAGCATCACGACTCTACCCATGAGGCAACCGTACGTCCTGGGGACATGATCCGCGAGCCTTACGAACCAATGACGTACATGTCACTTACGTGCACCACGGCCGTACCGTGAAGTCGTGAACACGCGCATCCTGGTGGTGGACGACGATCCCACGGTCTCCGAGGTCGTGGCGCGCTATCTGGAGCGCGACGGGCACGAGGTCGAGTGCGTCGGCGACGGCGTCGAGGCGCTGCGCAGGGCGCTGGCGAACCCGCCCGACCTCATGGTGCTCGACCTGATGCTGCCCAAGATCGACGGGCTGCAAGTGTGCCGGAAGCTCAGGGAGCGCTGGCCGGTCCCGGTGATCATGCTGACCGCGCTCGGCGAGGAGATCGACCGGGTGGTCGGGCTGGAGACCGGGGCCGACGACTACGTCACCAAGCCGTTCAGCCCGCGCGAGCTGGCGCTGCGCGTGCAGTCGGTGCTGCGGCGGGCGCGCGGGGCCTCCGTCACCGGGGGCACGGGGGTGCTGCGCGACGGGGACCTGCTGGTGGACGTGGGGGCCCACGAGGTACGGCTGCGCGACGCCGAGGTGATGCTGACGGCCCGGGAGTTCGACCTGCTGGCCTACCTCATGCGTAACCCGCGGCAGGCGTTCAGCCGGTCGGCGCTGCTCAACCAGGTGTGGGGGTGGTCGTTCGGCGACTCCTCCACCGTGACCGTGCACGTGCGGCGGCTGCGGGAGAAGATCGAGCCCGACCCGACCGAGCCGCGCAGGATCGTCACGGTGTGGGGGGTCGGCTACCGCTACGAGCCGCTGGAGAGCCCATGATGCCCAAGCCGGGGGACCTGCCCATGGTCGTGGGCGTCACGGCCGGGCTCGGGCTGCTGGTCGCGCTGGCGGGCATCTGGGTGATGTGGCGGCTGCGTACCAGGTCCATCGGGGTGATGCTGGCCGTGGTCGTGGTGGTCGCGGTGGCGGCCACGCTGGCGGGCGTCGTGGCGATCATCACCAAGATGATCATCGAGGGGCCGACCAAGGACTTCGTGCTGAGCGTGGTGGCCGTGGGCGGTCTGGTGGGGCTGGGGGTGGCGTTCGTGCTGGCCAAGCGGGTGGTCGGGGAGAGCAGGCGGCTGGTGGCGGCCGTACGCGACCTGCCGTTCGTCGCGCCCCAGGGGCTGCCGGCCGAGCTGCAGACGATCGCGAACACCCTTGAGGAGGCGTACGCGCGGGAGCGGGCCCTGGAGGGGGCGCGGCGGGAGCTGGTGGCGTGGGTGAGCCACGACCTGCGTACGCCGCTGGCCGGGATGCGCGCCATGGCCGAGGCACTGGAGGACGGGGTGGTGTCCGACTCCGGGACGGTCGCGCGCTACCACAGGCAGATCAGGCTCGAGGTGGAGCGGCTGTCGGGGATGGTGGACGACCTGTTCGAGCTGTCGCGGATCCACGCCGGGTCGCTGCGGCTGTCGCGGGCCAGGATCGGGCTGGCCGACCTCCTCGCCGACACGCTGGCCGGGGCCGAGCCGCTCGCCCGGGCCAAGGGGGTGCTGCTCACGGCCGAGGCGGCGGCCGCGGTGCCGGTGGAGGCCGATGCGGGGGCCCTCGGCCGGGCCCTGGGCAACCTGGTGGTCAACGCCATCCGGCACACGCCGTCCGACCGGGCCGTGGTGCTCAGGGCCGGGGTGGATGCGGAGGGCATGGCCTGTTTGTCGGTCACGGACTGTTGCGGGGGGATACCCGAGGAGGATCTGCCTCGGGTGTTCGAAGTGGCCTTCCGGGGGGAGGCTGCTCGTACTCCTACCGCTGATGGAGGGGCCGGGCTGGGGCTGGCCATCGCGCAAGGGATCGTGGAGGCGCACGACGGGGTGATCGGGGTGGTCAACGACGGGCCGGGGTGCCGGTTCGAGATCCGGCTTCCCCTGGTCAGTGGCTGACGGCCGGTCTCGCCCCTCAGGCGCTCTCCGGCAGGTCCCGCGATGCACCAAAGGACTCCGACATTGCCCGAAATGTCGGGCAAGGCCAGCGCCACATGCAGCTCCGGCACCGCAGGATCGGGTGGGCGGTGTCGCTCGTGATGCCCCCCGCGTCCCGCGGCTGGTGGAGATCGAGCAACCTGAGCCCCAGCTCCGTGAACCTGAGCAGCTCGGTGCGCGCCTCGGCGAGGAACTCCAGGTCCTCGATGGCGAGCCGGGTGCGGATGGGGACGTAGCCTTCGTGGTTCACCAGGCCGCGCAGGCGCCCCGCTTGGTCATGCCATGACGTCGCCTTCTCTGTGCTGATGAGGATGGTCTCCAGGCGTTCTCGGAGCCCCTGACGCTGTGGATCTTCGGGTTTGTCGGCCTTCATCGATGCGGGGCCCGTCGCGCGTGCCCCAGCCCCTCCCTCTCCGTGAAGCGTTGCCGGTTCCGGTGTCACGCTGTCAAGCTTCGCGTACTCTCCGTTTTCATGGAGCCCAAACGCAGGACAAAAACCTGTCGTTCCCCTATCGGCGTGACAACGTGACCGGAAGCCTTCGCGCCGCTAGCCTGCCCATGTGGAGCTCAAGGTCTCGACTCGATCACATGCCGGGTGCGCGCTAGTCGCGGTCACCGGAGAAATCGACCTCTACACGGCGCCTCACCTGCAGTCCGAGTTCACTCGGTTGCTGCAGGAAGGGCCTAGCCGGGTGGTCATCGACATGTCCGCCGTGGATTTCTGCGACTCCACGGGGATGAACGTGCTGCTCTCGGCGCTCAAGCGCATGAAAGAGCAGGGAGGGTCGCTCGAGGTGGCTTCCCCGCGTCCCGCCGTACGGAAGATTCTGCAGGTCACCGGGCTCGACTCGGTGTTCACCGTGCACGATGAGGTGCCGCAGGAGTTCCTCATAACAGAGGGATCATGACGGAACCTCTGAGTGCGGATCGGAACGGCGGCGACACGGCTGTCATCATCCCGGCCGCCAATGAGGCCGACCGCATCGCGGCCACCGTCAAGGCCGCCGCGGCGCTGCCCGGCGTCGACCTCGTCGTGGTCGTGGACGACGGCTCGGCGGACCAGACCGGCAGGGTGGCCCGCGCGGCCGGAGCCCGGGTGGTGCGGCACAGCCGCAACCGGGGCAAGGCCGCCGCGATGGAGACGGGGGCCGAGGCGGTGCGCCTCCTCGACGAGGACGCCACCCCCCGCCACCTGCTCTTCCTCGACGCCGACCTGGGCGAGACGGCCCAGGCCGCGGCGCCGCTGATCGAGCCCGTACGCCAGGGCACGGCCGACATGACGATCGCGGTGTTCACGACGAGGGTGAAGCTCGGCGGGCATGGCTTAGTCGTCCGCCTGTCGAAAGAGGGCATCCGCCGGGCCACCGGCTTCGACCCGGCCCAGCCGCTCAACGGGCAACGCTGCCTCAGCAGAGCGGCCTTCGAGGCGGCCCGGCCGCTGGCGCACGGGTTCGGGGTGGAGACGGCGCTGACGATCGACCTGTTGCGCAAGGGCTACCGGGTGGCCGAGGTCGAGGTGGACATGTCGCACCGGGCCACGGGCACGGACCTGCGGGCGCAGCTCCACCGGGCGCGGCAGCTGCGGGACGTGGCGCGGGCGCTGGCCGTACGCGAGCCTCTGGTCGTTCAGAACCTCGACCGGCTCCGTCCGAAACGCTGACCCGATTCGGCCGCGGGCTTTGTTCGCCCCGGACCCTAAACTCACCGCCCATGACCGATATTGACGAGCAGGGCCGACCCGAGCCTCCCCTCGCGGCCGACGAGACCGACACCCTCGTGGGCTACCTGGACTATCAGCGCGCCACCCTGGCGTGGAAATGCGCCGGGCTGGACGCGGCCGGGCTGAGGGCGACCGTCGGGGTGTCGTCGATGACGCTGGGCGGGATCCTCAAGCACATGGCCTTCGTCGAGAACCACTGGTTCGCCCGCTACCTGCACGGGCGCGAGGGGCAGCCGCTCTGGGCCACGGTGGACTGGGAGGCCGACCGTGACTGGGAGTGGAACTCGGCCGCCCAGGACTCGCCCGAGGAGCTGCACGCGCTCTGGGAGGACGCGGTGTCGCGGTCGCGGGCGCTGGTCAAGGAGGCGCTGGCGGACGGCGGTCTGGGACAGCTGGCCCGGCGCACGTGGCCCGACGGCCGGGCGCCGAGCCTGCGGTGGATCCTCGTCCACATGATCGAGGAGTACGCCCGGCACAACGGACACGCCGACCTCATCCGGGAGTCGGTGGACGGGCTCACCGGGGAGTAGCCGGGGGTCGGCCGGGTCGCTGGATGGTCGGCCGCTCGCTCAGCCGCCCGTCCGGACCTTTGTCCACAGGTATCCACAGGCCGGATACCAGGGGCGACGGGGGTTGGGGACCTGGTTATCCACAGGAAGTCACAGCTCGGCCCCGTTATCCACAGGCAGGACCGGTTCGGGCGAAGGTGTCTTGCGAGTGTGCTGGAATTTCCCGGTGACTTCGGAGACGCGGCACGGACAGGCCCGACCGACGCGGCACGGACAGGCACGAGCCCGGCTGGCCGGGGCGGCCATGGCGGCGATCGGCGCCTCGATCCTGCTGACGATCACCATCGGCCTGCTGGGCCCGTCACCACTGGTCCCGGCCCTGAACGGCCCCGCCTGGCACCCGCCCTATTCCCTCGGCCTCAACCCAGAGCCGCACCTGACGGTCGCCCTGGCGGCGGCCGCCCTCATCCTCGGCGGCGTTGGCCTCCTGACCACTCTGCTGCTCCTGCGCCGCCCTGGCGGGCGAGACCTCATCACCGCACAGCCGCCCGCAGCAGATCCGGGAGGCCCCTCCGAGCCCACCCGAAGTGCCACCCCCACCACACCGACCCAGAGCGGTTCGTCCCGACAAGAGCCCGACGGTGGATTCTCGGGACGGGGGCCGGATACCGGCTCGGTCGGGCAAGGCCCCGGCTCGGTCGGGCAAGGCCCCGGCGATGGAGTCGAGCGGGGCCCGGGCGATGGATCCGCTGCTGAGCCACCCCTGAGCGGCGAACCGTCCCATATGCCCTCTGGGTGGCCGTGGCGCCTGTCGGCCGGCGCCAGGTGGCTGCCCAGCGCCCGGTTGCTGGTCCTCATCGGCTGCGTGGCCGCCGGCGTCCTGGCGTTCCTTCCCCCTTCGGGCTCCGGCGACCACCTCAACTACGCCGCCTATGGCCGCATGGTGACGCTGGGCCTCAGCCCGTACACGCATGGCGCGGCGGACCTGCCGGGCGATCCCGTCGCCGACGCGGTGGAGGAGCCGTGGCGTGAGGAGCCGAGCGTCTACGGGCCCGTGGCCACGGCCGTGCAGGCGGTGGCGAGCTGGGTGGGCGGCGACTCGCTCCGCCTGACGATATTCGTGCTGGCCCTGTTCAACTCCGCCGCGTTCATCGGGACGGGCCTGCTCATAGACCGTTTCACCAGGGACGACCCGGCCAGACGCCTCAGGGCGGCCCTGCTGTGGACGGCCAACCCCCTCCTGCTCTACCAACTGGTCGCGGGCCTGCACGTCGACACGCTGGCCATCGCCTGCATGGTGGCCGCGCTCCTGGCCAGAAGCCGACCTGTCGGCTCGGGTGTCCTGCTCGGGCTGGGGGTGGCGATCAAGGTCAACGCCGGCCTCGTGGCCCTCGGTCCGGCCTGGGAGCTACGGCGTCGGCCTGCCCGCCTGGCGCTCATGGCGGGCTGCGCCGTCGTGGTGGTCGCCGTCGGGTACGCGATCGTCGGCCCGGACGCGATCGCGCCGATGACCCGGACGAGCAAGTCGATCTCCCATGCCTCGTTCTGGAAGCTCGTCCAGGGCTGGCTCCAGTCGATCGTGGGCACCGGGAGTGCATACCGGGGGGAGATCCAGATCGGCTCGCTCCTGGTGCTCGGGCTCATCGCCTGGTCCCTGCTGCGCTGGGCCGGCCGCCGAAGGCCGTTGACCGGCGACCCGTTGCGTGGCCCGTCAGTGGGCGGCGGCTCGTTGGGTGGTGGGCCCTCGGGCGGGGGCTCGCTGCGTGGCGAGGCGTTGGGTGGCGCGTCGTTGGATGGCAGCTCGTTGTACGGCGGGTCTTCGGGCGGGGGGTTGGGCGCGCCGGTCGTGGCGGTGGGGCTGGTGGTGGCGTACGTGTTCGCGACGCCGTACATCCTGCCCTGGTACGACGGGCTGGCGCTCGGGCTGCTGGCGCTCGTGGGGGCCTCCGCGCTGGACGGGTTCGTGGTCGCGCACCTGCTGGTGCTGTCGCTCGCGTACCTGCCGGCCAGAGTGGAGGATCAGCCCGCCGACCTGGAGTGGCTCAGGACCGTGCTCAGGCCTCAGCTCGCCTGGGTGCTGCTCGCCCTGGCTGCGGCGCTGGTGGTGTGGGCTTGGCGAGCTGCAGGGCCCGAACGCAGGCCGCGAGCGTCAGCGGCACCGCCACCGTCAGGGCCATAGCGGGGATGGCGATGCCGGAGTCGTTCATGAGGAAGCCGATGAAGGCGCACGTGAGGGCGCCGAAGAGGCCGGCCCTGAGCGTCGGGGCCAGCTTGTACGCCTGGCCGAGCGCGGAGGCGCCCCAGCGGGAAGGCCGGGCCAGCACCAGGAACAGGAAGGCCAGCGCGACCAGCGAGAGGAGGGTCAGTGACCAGTTGCCGACGGTTACGCCGATCATGGCGCCGAACTTGCGCCCGATGACGGTCCAGGCCTGACCGTCGATGATCTGCTGTACGAAGTTGCCCAGGTGGGTTCGCTGGGAGTCGGGACGCAACCAGTCGAACACCGAGAGGGCACCCACGAGCACCGCCCCGATCAGGCCCACGACCAGGAGCCTCAGCAGGGACACCTGTTTGCCGGAGAGCAGGATCAGGAAGACGGCCAAGCCGACCACGAACGCCGGGACACCACCGAAGTCCGCGCCCCAGGAGGGCCACCCGTCCGCGAAGACCGCGAATCCCCCGTACAACCCGCACAACGTCACCACCACAGCCCTCGACATCCCCCTGCCGAGCAGCCACTGAGCCACCCCGGCCAGGCCAAGGACGGTGCCCGTCGCGTAGACGGCGAAGGCGATGTTGCTGAAGCCGTAGAAGCGGCCGCCGGTCACGGGCTCGTAGCCGGTGACGGCGTTCACCTGGAGTCTGGAGCCCGTCATGACGTCGAGGAGGAGGGCGAGCGAGGTGATGGCGGCGACGGTGGCGAGGGGGCCGAGCACGTGCGCCCGCCAGGGGCCGCCGAAGGCGACGGCGGTGATGAGGCCGGCGATGGCCAGGATCGTCAGGATCACGGAGAGCATGGGCACCGGCAGGGTCCACCACGGCACCAGCTGGGCCAGGAACGTGGAGACGGCGATGGCACCGCTGACCACGGCGACGACCTGGATGGAGATGAGGAGCTTGGAGGTGCTCGCGTCTTCCACGGGGGTGGTGGAGGGCGTTGTCGTGGTGGCGGACTCTTCGTCGCGTTTTGCGGCCTTGGCGGTGTCTTCAGGGTGTTCTGCGGTGGGGGCGGCGGGTGCCGTGGTGGCGGCGTTCCGCTCGTTCTTCGTGGCGGCGGCGGTGTCGGCGGCGGGACGCCTTGAGGGGCTTGGGCGGGTGGTTGAGCGGCGGCGGCGGAGGGCGAGGGCGGCGAGGGCGTAGAAGAGGAGCTGGAGCGTGACCAGGACGGTGAAGAACGGGCCGCGTACCTCCCGCAGGACCTGGCTGGCCAGGTCTCCGTCCGCCAGTTCGGTCACCGTGCCGGACGCGGTGGCGGGGGCGGATCCGCCGGGTTGCCAGGGGCGGCCGACGACCTGGCGCGGGGCGGGCAGGCCCAGGAGCTGGATGGTCGTCGCGGTGAGGTCGGTGATCGTGACCAGGGCGTCCTGGCGGGTGGAGGTGGCGGTGAGATAGCCGTGTGGGTACGGCGATCCGTCCGGGCCGGGGCCCGCGGCGAGCGCCACGTGGAGGTGGGCGTTCGGGGTCACGTCCGAGACGCCTGCCAGCAGGACCGTGGTGTCGGCGGGGAGCCGGCTGACCAGGGTGCCGATCTGCTGGTCCGCCCGGGTGGCCGCTGCCTGGCGGGCTGCCGGGGTGAGGGAGGTGGGGACGCCGTACTCGTCGGGGGGCTGTTGCATCCAGGCGTTCGCGAGGTCGGCGGCTTCGAGGACGATCAGGTTGTAGGAGGTTGGATCGCCCAGGGCATCGGGAGTGGGGGCGTATTTGGCGATATTTCCGGACTTGTCGGCGGCGGCTAGCGCGGCGCCCGGGCCGATCGCGGCGACCTTGCCGCCGTTGTCGGTGATGAGCTGGCCCAGCGTGCCCAGTTGGGCGTCGTAGCCGGTCTCCGACTGGTGCGCGGCCAGGGCCCGCCAGCCGGGGATCGTGGCGCCTTGGGCTGTTTGCCCGTCTTGCCCGGTTTGCTGGTTGGACTGGGGGATGGGTGGAGGCGGGCAGCCCTTGCCCGGCGTGCCGGCTCGCTGGCCCGCTGAGACGGTGAGCCATCCGGCGGTGGGGCAGGTGGTGCCGCGGTCCGGGGGTGGTACGGCTCGGGTCGAGAGCGAGGCGGAGGCGCCTTCGCCCACGAGGCGCCACAGGTTGGGGGTCCTGGTCCGGTCCAGATCGCTCCACTCCAGTCCGGGAACGCCGATCAGGGCCACTCGTCCCCGGGGTGCGGCGGGGGCGTCTGCCGCATGCGTGCCGCCGGTGATGGCCGACCGGAGGTGCGGGGTGGTGGCGTTGTCGGTGCGAGTGCCGGCGGAGGCGGGATGGGCGCTTGTGATGGGTGTACTGGGGGCGGCGGCTGCGTGGAGGGGCGCGGCGGGAGCTGGTGGGGTGGCTGTGGCGGGGGTGGTGGTGAGGAGGGTGGTCAGGGGCACGGTGAGGAGGGCGGAGACGAGGGTGCCGGCGATGCGGCGGCCGAGGTGGTGGCGCTCCGCGTACCGGCCCTGAGGCGGGTACGGCGTGGCGTTCGGCATGTACGGACCCCCAGTGTGTGCCCCTCGATCAACAACAGCCACGGTAACGTGCCACACCGTGACAAGTGGCGAGGTGCGGGTGATGCGGCGGCAGTGGTGGGCATGGGGGCTCGCGGCGCTCGTCGTCGTGGCGGCCGTGGCGCCGCTGGTGTACGGGTGGCTCACCAACCCCGATGACCAACGGCTCGTCGACCTGGACGTTTACCGTACCGGGGGGCAGATGCTCCTCGAAGGACGGCCGGTGTACGACTACGTCACGCCCGCGCCGCAGTTGTTGCCCTTCACCTACCCGCCCATCGCCGCGATGCTGGCCGTGGTGCTGGCGAAGATGTCCTGGGTCACGGCGCAGTGGGTGTGGACGGCCGGGATCTTCGTGGCGCTGGCCGTGACGGTGGGGTTCTCGTTCCGGCAGGTGCTGGAGGGGGAGACGCTCAGGAAGTACGCGCCCTGGGTGTTCGCGCTGCTCATGGTGCTGTGCACGTACCTGATGCCGATCAGGGACCAGGTGCGGTTCGGGCAGGTGGACATCCTGCTGGTCGCCCTGTGCGTGGCCGACTGCGTGGCCCGGCGGCCCTGGTGGCCTCGCGGGTTCCTGATCGGGCTGGCCACGGCGGTCAAGCTGACTCCGGGCGTCTTCCTGATCTATCTGCTGGTCACCAGGCAGTGGCGGACGTTCTTCATGGCGGCGTTCGCGGCGGCGGTGCTCACGCTGCTGCCGTTCGGGGTGATCCCGCAGGACGCGTCCGACTTCTGGTTCTCGGCGCTGCTCGATCCCGAACGCCTCGGCGCGAACGCGGCCACCACCAACCAGTCGATCCGCGGCATGCTGATCCGGCTGTACATGCCCGACCTGCTCACCTCCGCGATCTGGGTGGTGATCGTGGCCGTGGTCGGGTGGTACGGGTTCCGGGGGGCGCGGGACGCGTACAAGGCGAATGATCCCCTCACCGCGGTCGCGCTCGTCGGGCTGATGGCCGTGCTGCTCTCGCCGGTCGCCTGGATCCACCACCTGGCCTGGGTGGTCGTGGTGCTCGCGGCGATCGTGGGCGACGGGCGCGACACGGTCAGGCTGCGGGTGGCGGCGGTCGTGTGGCTGTATTACGTGATGACGGTCCCGTGGTGGGGCGTTTCCCTCAAGCAGGCCGACATCCCCGGGGTGAGCCTGGTACTGGGGAAGATCGTTCAGAACGGGTTCGGGCTGGGGGCGCTGGCTCTGGTGTGGATGTTGGTGTCCTGGCTGCCGAAACGGCGCGAGCCGGCTTGACCTAACCATTACCCTCAGTGCCGTGCTCGTTACCACATGGGTGATCGTGGGCGTCGTCGCCGGGGTCAGTGGCGTATTGATCGGTTATCTCGCGCTGCGGCAGGCCAGAGCGACGGTGGAGGACTGCCAGCGCATGCTCTCCCGGCAGATCAGCGAGGGCCGGGGCGATCTCAAGGCCATCAGGGACGTCGCCGTGTGCCGTTATGACGCGCTCTCGGAGATGACCGGGCGGTTGTCGTTCTCGGTGGCGATGATCAACGGGCTGGGTGACGGGATCGTGCTGACGTCCATCAACGGGCGTAGCGAGACGCGTACGTACGTGCGGCCCGTGGTGGGCGGGAAGGGGCAGCAGCAGCTGTCGCCGGAGGAGGAAGAGGCGGTACGCGCGGCCAGGCTCGGCCTCGGGCCCCTCATCGCCTCCCGGGCCTCCGAATCGTTGTGAGGGGCTCCCAGGTAAGGCCCCGAGCCGTCCGAGGAGCTCCCAGGAGGCGCCGCGACCGGTTGCGCGGTGGTTCCAGGGAAGGTCCGCGGCTGGTTGCGCGGTGCTCCCAGGAGGGGCCGCGGCTGGTCGCGCGGTGTTCCCAGGAGGGTCCGCGAGTCGTTTGCGAGGAGGTCCTGAGGCGGCCCGCGCCCCGGCTCGCCTGCGGATACGCCGTCGGGTGAAAGGGCCGCGTGGCCCGTTCACCTGCGGATACTCTGTATGCATGCCCAGACTCGCCTATCTCGGACCCGAAGGGACCTTCACCGAAGAGGCCCTGCGGCTCCTCGACCCCGCCGCCGAGCGGTTGCCCTGCGCCAACGTGCCCGCCGCGCTCAACGCCGTCCGCACCGGTGACGCCGACGGCGCGGTGGTGCCGCTGGAGAACTCGATCGAGGGTGCGATCACCACGACGCTCGACGAGTTCGCCTGGGGCGACCCCCTGCTGATCAACGCCGAGCTGCTGCTCCCGGTGCAGTTCTCGCTGCTGGCCCGGCCGGACACCGAGATTCGCCACATCAAGCGGGTCTACACGCATCCCGCGGCCACCACCCAGTGCCGCGCCTTCCTCTCCCGCGAGCTGCCCGACGCCGTCGTGGTGGCCGCGCCCTCGACGGCGGCCGCGGCGCAGGAGGTCTCGCTGCCCGGCTCGCCGTACGACGCCGCCATCGCCGCCCGCATCGCCGGCGAGCACTACGGGCTGGTGGAGCTGGCGGCCGACATCGGTGACAGGTCCGACACCGTGACCAGGTTCGTCAAGGTCGGCCGGCCCGGGCCGCTGCCGGAGGCGACCGGTTCCGACCGCACCACGCTCGTGGTGTTCCTGGCCGACGACCACCCGGGCGCGCTGCTGGAGATGCTGACCGAGTTCTCCGTGCGCGGGGTCAACCTGACGCGCATCGAGTCGCGGCCGACCGGTGACGGCATCGGGCGCTACTTCTTCCACTTCGACTTCGAGGGGCACATCGCCGACGCGCGGGTCGGGGAGGCCATCGCCGGGTTGCATCGCATTTGTGGCGAGGTGCGCTTCCTCGGCAGCTATCCGCGGGCCGACGGCATCGCGCCGCAGATCAAGCGCGGCACGTCGGACCCGGAGTTCGCGGAGGCGGGCGACTGGCTGGCGAGGATCCGGGCCGGGCGGGTCTGACGGGGCTGGGCTGGGCTGGTTCGGGCCGGGCTGGGCCGGTGCGGGGCGGGCGGGTCTGGTGGTTCAGGGCCGGCGGTTCGGGACGCGGGTTCGCCCGGGCGGGGCCGGCGGTTCGGGACGCGGGTTCGGCCGGGCGGGGCCGGCGGCTCCGGGGTGGGTTCGGGCTGGCGGGGCCTGGGGTGAGGTGCCGGGTGCAGGGGCTTCGGGGCGGGTCCTGGAGCGAGGGCCGAGAATCCAGGGGCGGGGCGCACCCGTACGCCGGTAGCCTTTTCCTTGTGATTGACCTGCGTACCCTTCGTGAGGACCCCGACCGGCTACGGGCGTCGCAGCGTGCCCGCGGTGAGGACGACGCCGTCGTCGACACGCTGCTCGACCTCGACGAGCGGCGCCGATCGGCGCTGACCTCGTTCGAGTCTCTGCGCGCGGAGCAGAAGAGCATGGGCAAGTCGGTCTCCAAGGCGCAGGGCGAGGAGAAGGCCGCGCTGCTCCAGCGGGCCAAGGACCTCGCGGGCCAGGTCAAGGCGGCCGAGGCCGAGGCGGAGAAGCTCGCGGCCGAGCTGGACGAGGTGCTCCAGACGGTGCCCAACATCGTCGAGGAGGGCGCGCCGGCCGGCGGCGAGGACGACTACGTGGTGCTCGAGACATATGGCGAGCCCCGCACGTTCGACTTCGAGCCCAGGGACCACCTGGAGCTGGGCGAGGGGCTCGACTGCATCGACATGGAGCGCGGCGCCAAGGTGTCGGGCTCGCGGTTCTTCTTCCTCAAGGGCGTCGGCGCGCGGCTGCAGCTCGGCCTGCTCAACATGGCCATCCAGCAGGCGATCGAGGCCGGGTTCATCCCGATGATCACTCCGGTGCTCGTCAAGCCGGAGACCATGCAGGGCACCGGCTTCCACGTGGCCCACGACAAGGAGATCTACCGGCTGCCCGACGACGACCTCTACCTGGTCGGCACCTCGGAGGTGTCGCTGGCGGGCTACCACGCCCAGGAGATCCTCAACGCCGACGACCTGCCGCTGCGTTACGCGGGCTGGTCGTCGTGCTTCCGTCGCGAGGCGGGCTCGTACGGCAAGGACACCAGGGGCATCATCCGGGTCCACCAGTTCGACAAGGTCGAGATGTTCTCCTACGTGCGTCCCGAAGACGCTCACGAGGAGCACCTGCGCCTGCTCGCCTGGGAGAAGGAGATGCTGGCCAAGATCGAGGTCCCCTACCGGATCATCGACACCGCGGCCGGCGACCTCGGCATGTCGGCCGCCCGCAAGTTCGACTGCGAGGCGTGGATCCCCACCCAGGGCCGCTACCGCGAGCTGACCTCGACCTCCAACTGCACCGAGTTCCAGGCGCGCAGGCTCGCCGTCCGCTTCCGCGACAAGGACGGCAAGCCCCAGCACCTGGCCACGCTCAACGGCACGCTCGCCACGACCCGCTGGATCGTGGCGATCCTGGAGAACCACCAGCAGGCCGACGGCTCCGTGGTGGTTCCCGAGGCGCTGCGCCCCTACGTGGGGCTCGACGTGCTGGTGCCGTCGAAGAAGTAGGCGTTCGCGCGGCGGGCGTCGTTCCTGATGAGGACGGCGCCCGCCGCCACGACGAGGGCGGTCAGCAGCACGGCGAGCGCGGCCGCGACGAAGTACGACTCCGGCGTGCCCTGCGCCCAGCCCGAGAAGGGCAGGTAGACGCTCGCGTAGACCAGCGGCGCGCCCAGCAGGCCGACGGCCGCCGGCACGGGCCGCGCCCGGCCCCCGATCGCCAGCACGAAGCACACCACGGTGCCGATCAGGAGCGCCGCCAGGCCGACGAGGGCCAGCGGGAACGTGCCCGTGTCGACGTACGGGAAGTCGGTGTCCGTCCCGACCACGGCCAGGAGGCCGAGGCAGGCGGCCGTCGCGAAGCCCGTGTACACCCCGGTGAACTGACGCAGGCCCGCCCCGGCGCCGCCGAACAGCATGCAGGCGGCCAGGAAGAGCGCCACGCTCCACTCGGGGTCCAGGTCCACCTCGGTGGCCTCGGCCCCGGGCCAGCCCACGCGCCGCCACGTGCCGGACGGGTCGCGGACCACGATGCCGTCCACGCCGTTCGCCACGACGACGACGTGGCCGCCCGGTCGCGCCTGTACGCCCAGGGCGACGGCGCGCAGGTCGCCCGGTTGTTCGTGCTGCCTGGTCAGCCGCTTCAGGTCGTCGCCCGACAGCGCCCAGGACGGCTGCCAGGTGCTCCCGCCGTCGTCCGACTGCTCCACGGCCATCCGGTCCTGGGCCACCCGGTAGCACCGCGTGGCCTGGCCCGGTGTGCACTGGGCGCTCTGGCCCGGTCCGGTACGGTCTCCGGCCGTCTCGTCCCAGGTGCGGCCGCCGTCGTGGGAGACCCACGACGTCGTGGTGTTGGTGTGGACGAGGATCCGGCCGCCGCTGTCCACCTCCACGGCCTCGGCCGAGGCCGGCGGCACGGCAGCCGCCGTGGCGGTGACCGCGAGCACGGCCAGCGGCATCGTCACGATGATCCGCAACCGGGCCGTGATGGGGCGATGGAGGATGCCGGGCCGCTGCGTCTCGGGGCGGTCGAGGGCGCTTGACCGCAGTGCGCGGGGGCGGTCGAGGGCGCTGGACCGCAGTGCGCGGGGGCGTCCGAGGGCGCTGGACCCGAGTACGCCGGGGCGGTCAAGGGCGCTGGACCCCAATACGCCGGGGCGGTCGAGCGTGCGCCGGCGCGTCCACAGGGCCGTGGCGGGGCGGTCGAGGGTGCGGCGGCGTACCCACCAGGCCAGGGCGAGGGCAGGTAGGGCCAGGAGATCCGTAGGATCGGCCAGGACGCGCGAAGGGCCCGCTACCAGGGTCCAGGCCTGGGTGGCGACCTCAGCGCCCGTCTCCGTGCATTTCACGACCGCGAAGAGCGCTCCCGTCAGTACGGTCGCAGCCAGGTCGGCCCGCCGCCAGAACACCAGAGCCACCAGAGCGGGCGCCACCACGAGCCCCGCGACGTCACTGAGCTTGCCCGTGACGAACCCGGGCCAGACTTGCTTGAGCAGGTGGTCGTTGACCAAAAGCACCAGTACCCCGGCAACGGTCACGGGGTGACATAACCACGCGTACCTCATACACAGGTCGATGGCTGGACGGGCGCGACGGTTCAAGGGGTGTGTGAGTCGAGTCACAGCCGTGACCAACTCGACATACGCAAAAGACCGGAGCCCGCTGGAAGCGAACTCCGGTCTGTCTCGCTGCTACAGGTCAGATGGCTCGGACCTGAGAGGCCTGCGGCCCCTTCTGGCCCTGCGTGATCTCGAACTCGACCCGCTGGCCGTCTTCAAGGCTGCGGTAGCCGTTGCCGACGATCTCGGAGAAGTGCACGAACACGTCCGGCGCACCGCCGTCCGGGGCGATGAAGCCGAAGCCCTTCTCGGCGTTGAACCACTTGACGGTTCCCTGAGCCATAAAAGCTCTCCCTCAGGATGTGAATCTATGGGACCCACACCTCGTGGGTCCCGGTGTGTCGTACAGCAAGCACCCGGGGTGGCTCAGACAAAGTCATGCTGGTTTTCACTACGGGATCAGCTAATACAACGCCATCACATCTAACACCATTCTGGCGCGTTGGTGTTCCCGTCCCTAGGAAGATTTCTGTCAGGCGGCATCACCGGGCAAACTGGAACCTGTTATGCAGAGCCTTCCCGCGCCCCGTCTTGTGGCCACCGACCTGGACGGTACCGCGTTGCGCACCGACGGAACCGTGTCTCCCCGCACGGTTGCCGCCTTCGGCAAAGTCGAGGAATCCGGGGCTGTCCTGGCGTTCGTGACCGGACGTCCGCCCCGGTGGATGGGTGGGGTGGCGGGTGCCGTGCGTCACCGTGGGCTGGCGATCTGTGCAAACGGAGCGCTGATCTACGATCTCCATACCGAACGGATAGTGGAATCTCACCTGATCACCACGGACGTGCTCGAGGAAGTCGTCGCTCAGCTAAGAGCGAACGTGGCCGATCTCGTATTTTCGGTCGAGTATGAAGCCGGTTTTGCGCATGAGTCAGATTTCCTGCTCGGCGGCTTGGACCGAGGGGCGGGAGCGGCCCGAGTCGCCTCGGTGACCTCACAGCCGTGTGCCAAGTTGCTGGCCCTCCATCCGGCCATGGGCGCGGACGAGCTCCAGGCGACCGTGCACGAGCTGGTGGGGCATCTGGTGACGGCCACGCACTCCAGCAGCAGGGGCCTGATCGAGATGAGCGCGCAGGGCGTGACGAAGGCGACGGCCCTGGCGGCGCTCGCGGCACAGCACGAGATCAAGCCCGCCCAGGCGGTGGCGTTCGGTGACATGCCGAACGACCTGCCCATGCTGAGCTGGGCAGGCACGTCGTACGCGGTCGCGAACGCCCACCCCGACGTGCTGGCGGCGGTCGATCACGTGACCGCGACCAACGACGACGACGGCGTCGCCCGAGTGATCGAGAAGCTCTACGGATAGCCGCGGCCGGCGGCTGTCCACGGCAGGCGTGTGCGCCGCCATGGACAGCCGGATCCAGCTCCTGTCCACAGCAGGCGCGCGGGCCTCCTGTGGAGGCCGACACCCGGCGTCCGTCCACAGCAGGTGCTCAACCCGTGCCGCGTCCGGCCACTGTCCGCAGCAGGCGCTGGACCCCGCTCCAGATAGCCGCGTTCAGCGGCTGTCTGCAGCAGGCGCTCCGTGCCGCTCCAGATGAGCCCCGACTACAGATAGGCCCGGCTACAGATAGGGCCCCGACCCGCCGTGCGGTCGCTGGCCGGGCTCGTCGCCCTGCGGGACACCCGGCAGTGCCCTGCGCATCTGCTCAAGCTGTGCCCGGGCCGCCATCTGCTGCGCGAACAGCGTGGTCTGGATGCCGTGGAACAACCCTTCGAGCCATCCGACCAGCTGGGCGTGCGCGATGCGCAGCTCGGCCTCGCTCGGCGGCGTGCCGTTCTCGTCGGTGAACGGGAGCGAGAGCCGCTCCAGCTCGTCGACCAGCTCCGGCGCCAACCCGTCCTCGAGCTCCTTGATGGAGGACTCGTGGATCTCCTTCAACCGCTTGCGGCTTGCCTCGTCGAGAGGAGCCGCCCGGACCTCCTCGAGGAGCTGGCGGATCATGCTGCCGATACGCATCACCTTGGCGGGCTGCTCGACCAGGTTGGTGACCGACCGATCTTCCTCGCCGTTATCGCCCTGACCGCCTTGGAAGTCGGGGCCCACCACCACGATGTGGGGGGTGTTGTTGTCCTCAGCATTCATAACACTCACCGTACTAGCAGGATCTTGCCGACGTGCTCTCCGGAATCCAACATTCGGTGAGCTTCGGCGGCCTCGGACATGGGGACCTCGGCGTACACGACGGGCCGCACCGCACCCGCCCCGACCAGGGGCCAGACGTTGTCGACGACACTTCGTACGATGACGCCCTTCTCGTCCACGGGACGCGAGCGGAGGGCCGTGGCGTGCACGGAGGCGCGCTTGGCGAGCATGGCCCCGAGGTCCAGCTCGGCCTTGCGGCCGCCCTGCAGCCCGATGATCACCAGCCGGCCGCCGGTCTTGAGCGCCCGGACGTTGCCCGCGAGGTATTTCGCGCCCATGATGTCGAGGATCACGTCGGCGCGTACTTTGTCGGCGAAGTCCTCTTCGCGGTAGTTGATGATCTCGTCGGCACCCAGCTCCTTGACCCGCTCGCCCTTGGCGGCCGAGCCGACGGTCGTGATGACGTGCGCGCCGAGCGCCTTGGCGAGCTGCACCGCGAACGTGCCGATCCCGCTGGCCCCGCCGTGCACCAGCAGCGTCTCGCCCCTGCGCAGCCGCCCGACCATGAACACGTTGGACCAGACCGTGCACGCCACCTCCGGCAGCCCGGCGGCCTCCCGCAGGGACACTTTCTCCGGTACGGGCATGACCTGCTGCCAGGGAACGGATACGCGCTCGGCGTAACCGCCGCCCCCGAGCAGCGCGCAGACCTCGTCCCCGGGTGTGAACTGCTCCACGTCCTCCCCGACCTCGACCACCACGCCCGAGACCTCGAGCCCCGGGTACGGTGACGATCCTGGAGGCGGGTCGTAAAATCCTTGCCGTTGCAGGACATCGGCACGATTCACCGCCGAGGCGACCACGTCGATGAGCACGTCTCCGCGCTCGACGTGCGGCTCCGGCACTTCGTGCCACTCCAGCACCTCTGGTCCGCCCGGCCTGGCGATCTCAATGGCTCGCATGCGAACCACGGTAGCCGGGCAAAGAAGTTGTGGGTTGCCGGGCTGCGCGGTAACCGGTCACGTTAACCTGCAATGTATTTGCTGCCCCTTTAGACCCACCCGAGGGGGAACACGGTGGCAAGACACGATCGAGAGGAATCTCTCGAGGAACAGTTGGCCTGGCTGGATGCGATCAAGGAGACGGAGGAGGCGCCCGTTTCGGTGACCGCCTCGGCCGCTCCGGTCGAGGAGCCGGTCGCTTCGCCGTACCCCCCGGACCCGTGGCGGCTGGTGCCGCAGCAGCACGAAACGCCGACGCCGCCGCTGTTCCGCGCGGCCGTCGACTCCGTGTACGGCCCCGCGGCGGCCGAGGATGTCCCGGAGGCGGAGAGCGAGGCCGGGGAGTGGCTCGGCCGGGCCGGCGTCAAGGAGGAGCCCCAGGCTCCCGAGGAGCAGCTCGACGACCCCTTCCTCGCCCCGCTGAAGCCGCTCCCGCGCCCCGACGACACCGACACCTATGCCGTCCTGTCGTTCCCTCCGCCGGAGCAGGTCACGGACAAGCCGGAGCAGGCCGAGGAGCAGGAGGAGACGTCCTGGGCGACGTCCGACTGGTCACAGCGGCTCCCCGTCGAGACGGAGGAGGCGCAGCGGCCCGAGCCCGCCGAGGAGCCCGCCGTCGCGGAGCACCCGACGCAGCAGCCCGGGACGGAGCAGGCGGCGAAGGAACGGACGCTCGAGGAGGAGCCGGCGAAGGAAGAGCGGGTCGCCTGGGCGGACACCCAGCCGCGCGCCGAGCGCCCGAAGTGGGGGGATCAGCCGCCCGAGGAGGACTCCTCGCTGACGCGGCCGCACACCGATCGTTCGCTGTGGTCCGAGTCGTCGCACACGCTGCCACGGAACGAGCGCCCGCAGTGGACCGATCCGGAGGTCCGTCCCCAGGAGCCTGAGCGTACGCAGGGGCAGGAGCAGCAACCCGAGCAGCGTCCTCAGTGGTCGGGCCAGCAGCCCGAACAGGGCCCGCAGTGGGCGGAGGAGCCGGAGCACCGTCCCCAGCGGACGGGGGAGCCCGAGCACCGTCCCCAGTGGGCGGAGGAGCCGGATCAGCGCCCGCAGTGGACGGACGAGCCGGAGCACCGTCCCCAGTGGGCGGAGGAGCCGGAGCACCGCCCGCAGTGGACCGACCAGCAGCCTGAGCAGCGTCCGCAGCGGAGCGAGCAGCAGCCCGAGTGGCGGCCCGCTGAGCGGGAGATCCCGCCGGCGCCGCGCCCGCGCCGCCGCCCGGCCCCCATCCCTGTGTTCACCGCCCCGCCCAGGCCCCCGGTCACCGGCCGCCCGACCGCCGAGAGCCTCGACCCGGAGTCCCTGCTACGCGGACGGCGTAACGCCCCCTCCAAGGGCTGGCGCCGCCTGATCTACAAGGCGTCCGGTGGCTGGATCAAGCCGGGCGAGCCGCCGGAGGTGCGCCGCCGCCGCGAGCTCGTCTCCAGGGCCCGCACCCCGGTCACCGCGGGACACCACCGCGTGGCCGTGCTGAGCCTGAAGGGCGGCGTGGGCAAGACCACGACCACGGTCGGCCTCGGCGCCACCCTGGCCCAGATGCGCGGCGACCGCGTCATCGCCGTGGACGCCAACCCGGATCGCGGCACCCTGTCCGACAAGCTCGTCCTGGAGACCTCGGCCACCGTTCGCGACCTGCTCAACGAGCGTGACCAGGTCAAGCGCTACGTGGACATCAGGGCGTTCACCTCGCAGGCTCCCTCGCGGCTGGAGATCCTGGCCTCCGACCGCGACCCCTCGGTGTCGGAGGCGTTCAGCGGCGCCGACTACCAGTCCGTCTCGCAGGTGCTGGAGAACTTCTACTCGATCTGCATCACCGACTGCGGCACCGGGCTGCTGCACTCCGCGATGGGTGGCGTGCTCGGCCTGGCGGACCAGATCGTGCTGGTCAGCTCCCCGTCCGTGGACGGCGCCCGAGCGGCGTCCGCGACGCTCGACTGGCTGGAGGCGCACCACTACGGCGACCTGGTGAAGAACGCGACCGTGGTGCTGTGCAGCGTCCGGCCGCGGTCGAAGTCGGCGGTGGACATCAAGAAGCTGGAGGCCCACTTCGCCGCCAGGTGCCGCGCGGTGGTCCGGGTGCCGTACGACCCGCATCTGGAGGAGGGGGCGGAGATCGACCTCGACCGGCTCCAGGAGCCGACCAGGGAGGCCTATCTGCAGCTCGCCGCCTGCGTGGGCGACGGCTTCGCGGGGCTCCGCGAGTGAGCGGAGGGTGTGGGATTCGAACCCACGAGGCCATCGCTGACCTGGCCGCTTTCAAGGCGGCTGCACTCGTCCACTATGCGAACCCTCCTGTGCGGAAACCACGATAGCGGCTGTGGTGGCAGGGGTGTACGTTCAGGAGGTGGCGGATCTCAGCGTCGAGGTGCAGCGCGGTGGCTGCGGTGCGCTCGTGCGCGTCGTCGGTGACCTCGACAAACTCACGGCGCCACTGCTGAAGGACACTCTGGTGCAGCTGTTCACCGAGGGGCGCATCGAGATCGTGATCGACGCCGGGGAGCTGGAGTTCTGTGACTCCAGCGGCCTGTGGGTGCTGGTGGAGCACCAGCGCCGGGTCGCCTCGCAGGCCGGTTCGTTAGGCATCGTGGGGGTGCACGGCGTGCTGCAGCGCGTGCTCGACGTGACGGGGCTCAAGGCCGCCTTCGACCGCGTGGTCCCCGCCGACTTCTGACCCGCGCCGGGGCCCTGACGCCCGCCGAGCCCGGCGACTTCTGGTGCCCGCTCACCCGCCGAGCTGCGACAGCAGCCATTTCGGGCCCATGGTTTCGGCCCCCAGCTCGCCGACCCGCTCCTTCAGCGCCCGGTCCGCGGTGACGACGAGCACGCGCTCCCACGGCCTGGCCTGGCGTACGACGTCCACGATGGCGTCGTCACCGCTGCCGGTGGCCGCCACCACCTGGATCCCGGGCACGGCCGGCGCGCTCCTCGCCGCGCCCTCCACGACCGCCACCATCCGCGGATACCACTGCGCCAGCACAGGATGCGCCAGCCGCAGCCCCGAGATGTCGTAGAGCAACCGGGTGGCCGCCCCCAGCCGGTCGCGCCACCAGCCGTGCTCGGCCCGCGCGCCCACGATGTTGGCCACGTCGAGCACGATCGTCTCCGGCCTGATCGCGCCCTGGAGGTCGCTCCACGTCGCGGCGAAGCCGGGGTGCAGCTTCCGCGTGGTGACCTCGGGCAGCGGCAGCCAGCGCAGCTCGGTGCTCTCGCGGTTGGCCGGGGCGGCGGCCAGCAGCTCGGCCGACTCCGCGATCACCGTCTCGAACGTCCACCCGCCGTGGTCGTCGAGGTAGACGCCCTGCACCCGCAGGCTCTCACCGCCGAGCGCCGCCTCCTCGTGGGCCTCGCGCAGCGCGCCGGTGACGGCGTCCTCGTGGCTGTCGCGCGCTCCGCCGGGCAGCCCCCACGTGCCGCCGTGGTGGCTCCACCAGGAGCGCTTCTGCATGAGCACGTACGGGATGCCGAGCTCGTCATGGTGCACGACGAGGAGTCCTGAGGCACCGTGGATCCCCCAGTGCCTGTGGCCTTGGGAGCACTCGGTCCAGCCGTCGCCGTCCTTAGCCGCCATGAGGGGATTCTCTCAGCCTCCGCCCTTGGTGAGCTGCCGCCGCGGCCGCCCGGGGCGCCGCCGCGTGTCCGAAACTCAGGATATCCGCGTTGACCTGCGCAAACGCCCTCGGCACGCGCATGGAGAAGGCCGGTCCCCAAACGTGGGACCGGCCTTTCGCCCGGGTGGGGCTACAGCCCGCCGCGCCTGCGCTGCTCGATCTCGGCCTCCAGCGCCCGCTCGTCCAGCGTCGGCACGAACACGCCGGCCGCCCACGCCACGAGCAGCCGGACGAACTCCTCGTCCCCGTCGTCCGCCTGGCCGTTGACGTGGAACCACGTGATCAGCGGTGCCGCGTGCGGCTTGTCCGCGTCGCATTCCGGGCACAGCACGACCCCGCCGTAGCCCCGCACCCGCCGGCCCGCCGCGTTGGTCCAGGTGTGCGGCACCCGCGAGTGGAGCAGCCCCGGACCGCCGCAGCGGGGGCAGTCGGGCGCGGCTTCCGCGGTGAGGACCTCGATGCGGCGGTTCACAGGGAGATCGATTCGGGCCCGAGCAGGGCCTTGATGTCGGCGGCGAAGCTCGGGGCGGCGTTGACCGGCCACTCCGGCAACGACATCACCATGATCTTGCCTGCCGGCCGGCGTACGTTGATGTGCAGCGGCACCTGGCCCTGGTGGATCTTCAGCACCTGCCGCAGCTCCTCCAGCAGGGTCGGGGTGATGCGCTCCTCCCGCAGCTGCAGGGTGACCGGGGCGCCGGACTCGCTGTTGACGCCGGACACGTCGATGAGGGTCATCTCCTGGGCGAAGATCGAGATGGCGCCGTCGCGGTTGTTGATCTGGCCGCGTACGGACACCACGATGTCCGGCCGCAGCTCGGGCCCGTACAGCTCGTAGTTGCGCGGGAAGAACAGGCATTCGACGGCGGCGTCCATGTCCTCGACGGTGAGGATGGCCCACGTGTTGCCCGCCTTGTTCACCCGCCGGTCCACCTTCGTGACCAGGCCGGAGACCTGGACGTCGCCGCGGTCGTCGCGGCCGCTGTCCAGCAGGTCGGCGATCGTGGTGTCGCGGTTCCTGGCCAGCAGCCGCTCCGCGCCGGCCAGCGGGTGGTCGGAGACGTACAGGCCGAGCATCTCCCGCTCGAAGTCGAGCTTGGTCTTCTTGTCCCACTCGCCGTCCGGGACGGCGATGGAGAACACCTCGTCCTCGCCGTCGTCGGCGAGCCCGCCGAACAGGGAGTCCTGGCCGTGGGCCTCGTTCTTCTTGATGTCGATGACGGACTCGACGGCCTGCTCATGGATCATCAGCAGGCCCTTGCGCGGGTGCTCCATCGAGTCGTACGCGCCCGCCTTGATCAGGGATTCGATGACGCGCTTGTTGCAGGCGGTGAGCGGCACCTTGGCGAGGAAGTCGTTGAAGTCGCCGAAGCGGCCCTTCTCGGTGCGGGCCTTGACGATCCCCTCGACGACGTTCTCGCCGACGTTGCGGACCGCGCCCATGCCGAACCGGACCTGGGTGTCCCCGACGGCGACGAAGTCGAGCTGGGAGTCGTTGACGTCGGGCGGGAGCACCTGGATGCCCATCTTGCGGCACTCGGCCAGGTAGATGGCCGCCTTGTCCTTGTCGTCGCCCACGGAGGTGAGCAGGGCGGCCATGTATTCGGCGGGGTAGTTGGCCTTCAGGTACGCGGTCCAGTAAGCGACCAGTCCGTAGCCGGCGGTGTGGGACTTGTTGAACGCGTAGCCGGAGAAGGGCAGCATGACGTCCCACAGCGCCTGGATGGCCTCGTCGCTGTAGCCGTTGCCGCGCATGCCGGCCTGGAAGTTGGCGAACTCCTTGGCCAGGATCTCGGGCTTCTTCTTGCCCATGGCCCGGCGCAGCAGGTCGGCGCCGCCGAGGGAGTAGCCGGCCAGCTCCCGGGCGACGGCCATGATCTGCTCCTGGTAGACGAGCAGGTGGAAGGTCGGGCCGAGGATGGGGTCGAGCGCGTCCTTGAGCTCGGGGTGGATCGGCTCGATGTCCTGGCGGCCGTTCTTGCGGTGGGCGTAGTTGGTGTGCGCGTTGGCCGCCATCGGGCCGGGCCGGTAGAGGGCGAGCACGGCGGCGATGTCCTCGAACCGGGTCGGCTCCATCAGCTTCAGCAGCGAGCGCATGGGGCCGCCGTCGAGCTGGAACACGCCGAGGGTGTCGCCCCGGGCCAGGAGCTGGTAGGTCGTGGTGTCGTCGAGCGGCATCGTCAGGGTGTCGAGCTCGATGCCCCGGTTCTGCTTGATGATCTTGATGGCGTGGTCGATGATGCCCAGGTTCCGCAGGCCCAGGAAGTCCATCTTGACCAGGCCCATGTCCTCGCAGGACGGGTAGTCGAACCCGGTGATGACGACGCCGTCCTTGTCCCGCATGTGCATCGGGATCAGGTCCAGCAGCGGCGTCGACGACAGGATGACGGCGGCGGCGTGCACGCCGGTGCCGCGGATCAGGCCCTCGATGCCGCGGCCGGTGTCGATGACCTTCCGCACGTCGGGGTCGTTGTCGTACAGGGCGCGCAGCTCGGTGCCCTCGTTGTAGCGGGGGTGACCCTCGTTGAAGATGTCCGCGAGGGGGACGCCCTTGCCCATGACGTCCGGCGGCATCGCCTTGGTGATCTTGTCGCCCATGGCGAACGGGTAGCCGAGGATCCGGCTGGCGTCCTTGACGGCGGCCTTGGCCTTGATCGTGCCGAACGTGTTGACCTGCGCGGTGTATTCGCTGCCGTACTTCTGGGTGACGTAGGCCACCATGCGGTCGCGCTGGCGGTCGTCGAAGTCGAGGTCGACGTCCGGGGGGTTGATGCGCTCGGGGTTGAGGAACCGCTCGAACAGCAGGCCGTGCTCCAGCGGGTCGAGCTCGGTGATGCGGGTGGCGTAGGCCACGATCGAGCCGGTGGCCGAGCCACGGCCGGGGCCGACCGGGATGCCGTTGTCGCGGGCGTATTTGCAGATGTCGGCGACGACGAGGAAGTAGGAGGAGAAGCCCATCGGGCCGATGACCTTCATCTCGGTCTCGTACCGCTCGATCACCTCGGCGGGGACGGGGTTGCCGTAGCGCATGACCAGGCCGCGCTCGACCTCCTTGCGCAGCCACGACTCCTGCGTCTCCCCCTCGGGCACGTCGGGGTAGTCGGGCATCCGGTCCACCTGGGCGAACACGTCGCCGTAGTCGCCGATCATCTCGGCCACCAGCAGCGTGTTGTCGCAGCCCTCGGGCAGCTCGGGGAACAGGGCGTACATCTCTTCGGCCGGCTTGAGGTAGTAGCCCGAGCCGTTGAACCGGAACCTGTTGGGGTCGTCCTTGTTCTTGCCCACGCCGACGCACAGGAGGCTGTCGTGGGCGTCGGCCTGGTCCTCGGTCACGTAGTGGGAGTCGTTGGTGACCAGCAGGGGGATGTTGAGCTGCTTGGACAGGCGCAGCAGGTCCTCGCGCACCTCGCGCTCGATGCTGATGCCGTGGTCCATCAGCTCCAGGAAGTAGTTTTCCTTCCCGAAGATCTCCTGGTATTCGCCGGCGACCCTGACCGCCTCGTCGTACTGGCCGAGCCGGATCCGGGTCTGCACCGCGCCGGACGGGCAGCCGGTCGTGGCGATGATCCCGCTCGCGTACTGCGAGATCAGGTTCTGGTCCATGCGCGGCTTGGAGTAGTAGCCCTCGAAGCTGGCCAGGGACGACAGCCGGAACAGGTTGCGCAGGCCGTCGGCGTCCTTGGCCCACATGGTCATGTGGGTGAACCGGCCGCCGCCGGAGACGTCCTTGCCGCCCTCGCCGTCGGCCACGCCGGTCTCGGCCCGCTGGCCCCAGAAGACCGGCTTCTTCACGAACCGGTTCTCCGGCGCGACGTACGCCTCGATCCCGATGATCGGTTTGACCGGGGAGCCCGCCGCGACCTTCTGGAACTCGTACGCACCGAACATGTTGCCGTGGTCGCTCATCGCGATGGCCGGCATCTCCAGCCGCTCGGCCTCCTTGAACAGGGGTTTCAGCTTCGCCGCCCCGTCCAGCATGCTGTATTCGGTGTGTACGTGCAGGTGCACGAAGGACTTGCTCACCCGGTCCCCTAACGCTCGCCCCGCCAGACTTACCGCAAGAGCCTATTCCGTCTTATGGGGCTGTTGGGGCATCACGCGTGGGGCTTGCGCGGGATCACCGGAGAGCCGTGCTCAGCCTCCGCCCTTGGAGAAGTGCTGGTAGTCCTTGGTCCCCGACCAGTAGCCGCCCCACTCCCAGCCGACCTGCGCGAACGCCTTGACGACCTTGTCGCCGGGGTTGATCACACCCCTGCCCTTGAGCGGGCGTTCGGTGAACTTCTTGGCGTTCTGGTGGGCGGTGCCGCCGTCTGCGGTGACATATGGGTTTTCGCGGGGATTGATGTCTACTGCTTCCCCGTAGGCGTGGTTCGACCAGTTGCTGGACCCGGTCGCCGGGCGGCAGTTGAAGGCCGAGGTGTTGTTCGCGTCGATCGAGTCGAAGTCGTCGCCCTTGAACACGTCCACCAGCTTCATCTGCTTGATGGGCCAGCGCCAGTCGTACAGCTTCTTGAAGACCGTCTCGATGTCGTCGGTGACCGTCTTGCGCACGACCATCTCGCCGGTGTGCGGCTTGTTGTCGAAGCCCCAGTACGTCATCGTGATCAGCCGGAGATCCCGGTAGTGGACCGGGCAGCCGGGGCGCCACGAGTACGGCAGGCGGTCACGGGAGACCCGCGAGACCTTCGAGCTGAACGCGGGCGGTCCCGTCGGGGTCGGCGTGACCGAGGTGGGCGTGGACGTGGGTGATTCCAGCGTTGCGTGGTCGGGAGCCGGCGGCGCGGGCGCGGCGACCGGCTCCCCCGCGCCGCACGAAACGGACGCGAGCACCACGAACGCCATGGCGGCAGCACGTTTCATCTAGCCACCATATGCGACGTCAGCCCTGGTCAGGGGACTATCAGCAGGGTACGGCGAGCCCGTTTCGCCAGCCGGGCGGAAACCGAGCCACGCCAGAGGGAACGGCGCGAGCGCCCCACCACGATGGCGTCGGCCATGTACGCGCTGGCCAGCGTCTCCAGCTCGCGGGCCGTGTCCCCGCGCACGCTGACGAACTGCCACGGCACCCCGGCGCCGCGCAACTCGTCCCTGAGGTCCTCCGTCAGGTCGGCCGCCGAGTCGGGGATGATCGGCGACCCGGCGTAGAACCACGTCGGGGTGGTGTTGAGGGCCTCGACGAAGGCGATGAGCAGGGCGGCGTTGTCCCTCCGGGCGAGCCCGGCCGCGTACGCGAGTGCGTTGCGGCTCGGGCCCGATCCGTCGAAACCCACCACCAGCAGGCCGGCGCCGTCCTTGCCGATCTCGAACTGCCCTGCGGGAAGCCTGCCTGCCAGCGGCTCCCACTGGGGGTCGGTACCACTGCCGAACACGGCATGACTCGCGTCAGGCGTCGGCGTGCTTGCCGCGGCGGGCCAGCTCGCGCAGGGCGTCCGCCGCGTAGATCACGAGAGCCACGAACGAGAGCCCGGCGAGCCCGCCGCCGACCCACAGATCGTTGATCGTCGCGTCCGCGTACGCCCCGCCGCGCGGCTGGTAGCCGACCGCGAACGGCGCGGCGACCAGCCAGAGGCCGCCGAGGAACAACAGAACGAGGGCCGAGACGCCCGCCTTGGCCTTCATCGGGTCTCCTCCATGCCGACCAGGGAAGGCTTGCCGTTCTGGCGGTGCTCGCCGGAGCGGGGGCCGGTGTTCAGGTCCGCACGCAGCGCCTCGACGAGCGGCGCCAGCAGGCCGGCCAGCTCGGCGGAGGACGCCTGCGGCGCGGCGGCCGGCACGGGCTCGGGCTCCGGCTCGGCCTGGCGCGGCTTCGGGACCACCAGCCCGCGCACCACCAGGTCCTCATGAAGGGCCAGCACAAAGGCGATCGCACCCGCGAGCCCCACGACGGCCACGCCCAGGCCGGTGAAGAACTCGGACTGGGTGGCGTTCGTCCAGTCGGCGCCCTCCGGCTGGGTGCCGAGCGCGAAGGGCGCGATCATCAGCCACAACCCGGCCAGGACGGCCAGGGTCGCCGCGACGACGCCCACAAACTTGCGAATCATTGCGAGATTCCTCCTGTTACGAGGTCTTTCTGTGGTGGCGTGGCCTGCGCGATCAGGGCGCGCGAGGTGGGCCGCAGCACGTCCTGGACGACCGACCGGGCCCGCTCGCGCTCCGGGCGATCGTCGGGCGGCGCCATCCTGGCGACCGCGGTCAGCAGCGCGGAGTGCTCGCCGTTCACCCGCTCGATGCGCTGGGCGATGAGCTCCAGCAGGAGGCCGGCCAGGACGAGGTCGTCCTTGTTGAGCGGCTTGGCCTCGGGGACCGCCGGCCCGCTCGCGCCGCGCAGCGGCAGCTCCTTGAGGAAGAGCGTGGCCACGAAGCCGAGCAGCGCGATGGGTACGCCCACGATGAACACGGTCTCCAGACCGCGGGTGAACGCCTCCAGCACGATGTTCTTGATCGGGGTCGGCAGCTGCTGGATGGCGGCGGGGCTGCCGAGCTGGACGCCCGAGCCGCCCGGCACCGAGATGTGCGCGGCGGAGAGCATCGCGGTCATCTCGTCCCTGAGCCGGTTCGTCAGGATCGCGCCGAACGCGGCCACGCCGACGGCGCCACCCAGTGACCGGAAGAACGACACGCCCGACGTGGTCGAGGCCATGTCGCGCGGCTCGGAGCCGTTCTGGGCGGCCAGGATGAGCATCTGCATGGACAGGCCGAGCCCGACGCCCAGCACCGCCACGTCGAACCCGATGAGCCACTCGCTGGAGTCCACGTGCAGCCTGGACAGCAGGAACAGCCCGACGGCCACGATGAGCAGGCCCGCGACCGGGAAGATCTTCCACTTGCCGGTCTGGGTGACGATCTTGCCGGAGATCACGCCGGCCAGGAACAGCGCGATCACCATGGGCAGCGTCATCAGGCCGGAGTTCGTCGGGCTGAGCCCCTTGACGATCTGCAGGTACTGCGGCAGGTAGATCATCGCGCCGAACATCGCCATGCCGACGAACAGCGAGGCGAGGCTGGTGAGCACGAACGTAGGGTTGCGGAACAGCCGCGGCGGCAGGATCGGGTTACGCGCGGTCCGCTCCGACAGCACCGCCAGTGCCAGCGCCAGCAGGGCGATCGCGACCAGGAAGTAGGTCCAGAACGAGTTCCACTCGAACTCGGTGCCGCCCAGCGTCAGCAGCAGCATGAGCGCGCTCGCGCTGGCCGTGATCGTCGTGGCGCCCCAGATGTCGATCGAGGTGCTCCGCTTGACCCGCGGCAGCTTCAGCACCTTCTGGATCACCACGAAGGACACCAGCGCGAACGGCACGACCACGTAGAAGCACCAGCGCCAGCCCAGCCAGTCGGCGTCCACGATGAACCCGCCCAGCAACGGCCCCGCGACCGTGGAGATCCCGAAGACGGCGCCCATGTAGCCGGAGTAGCGGCCGCGCTCCCTGGGGGACACGATGTCACCCAGGATCACCTGCGACAGAGCCGACAAACCACCCACACCCAGGCCCTGTACGGCACGCGCGGCGATGAGCTGTCCCATGTCCTGGGACAGGCCGGCGACCAGCGAGGCCGCGACGAACAACCCCAGAGCGGTCTGGAAGAGCAGCTTGCGCCCGAACAGGTCGGACAGCTTTCCCCACAACGGCGTGGACACCGTCATCGTCAGCATGGTCGCGCTCGCGACCCATGAGTACTGGTCCTGGCCGCCTAGTTCCCCCACGATCGTCGGCAGCGCGGTGCCCACCACGGAGGTCGAGATCATCGACGTGAGCATCGCGAGCATGAGCCCGGACATGACCTCGAGGATCTCGCGGTGGGTGTAGTGCCGCTTCGTGGGAGATGCGGCCTGCGCCTGGGCTACCAAGACACCACATCCCCTTCTTACAGTTTTATCCGAGTTGAGTATACGCATGTTTACTAGCCGCGCGGCAAGTAGGGTGTTCGTTGAGTAGAGTGCGGGCATGAGTCCCCAGGTGACTGAGGCCAGGCCACGCGACCGTGAGGCCACCCGGGAGCGGATCCTGGACGCGGCTCGCACGCTCTTCGGCGAGCAGGGCTACGAGCAGGTGACCGTACGCATGATCGCGTCGGCGGCGGAGGCCAACATCGCCCTGGTGGGCCGCTATTTCGGGTCGAAGGCGGGGCTGTTCGGCGCGGTCCTGCAAGGCGAGCCCACCTTCAGCGCGCTCTTCGAGGGCGACCCCGAGGCCCTGCCCCGCCGGCTGGCCGAATACGCGGCCGAGCGCATGATGCACCCGCCGGACAGCGCCATCCTGCGCACCCTCGAACGCTCGGCGGCCCATCCCGAGGTGCAGGCGGTGGCCAGGGAGCGGCTGATCTCGGCGGTGCTCAAGCCGCTGGAGGCCCAGCTCTCGGGGCCGGACGCGCACGCGCGGGCCCGCATGGCCACGGCGGTCTTCCTCGGCATCGGCGCCACCCGCCGCCGGATCGGCCCCGAGCAGCCCACGCCCGCCGACGTCGATCGCCTCACCGCGGTCTTCGAGGCCTGCCTGCGCTGAAAGTTTCACCGCTGAAGGCGGCTCCGACCTGCTACGACACCTTAAAGATCGATCCGATGTCTTTGTGCGGGCGGCGTGGCTCCCTACGATCCGGGGGAGCCGGTGGGAGCGCTCCCACATGACGGACGGAGTTAATTTCATGTCTCGCAGAAGGCCCATGTTGGCGGTGCTCCTCGCGGCGGCCGCCACGGCCGTGGCGGGGGCGGTCGTCCTCTCCTCGTCCACCGCCCAGGCCGCCGACTCCGCTTTCTACGTGGATCCCCAGACCAACGCGGCCAAGTGGGTGGCCGCCAACCCGAACGACAGCCGTACCGCCGTGATCAGGGACCGCATCGCGGCCGTGCCGCAGGGGCGGTGGTTCGCCACGTACAACCCCACGACCGTGCGGAGCCAGGTGGACGCGTACGTGGGCGCTGCCGCGGCGGCCGGCAAGATTCCGATCATGGCCGTGTACGCCATGCCGAACCGCGACTGCGGCGGCCCCAGCGCGGGCGGCGCGCCCGACCACGCGGCCTACCGGGCCTGGATCGACCAGATCGCGGCCGGTCTCGGCGGCCGGCCCGCCTCCATCGTGCTCGAACCGGACGCGCTGGCGATCATGACCAACTGCATGAACTCCGCCGAGCAGGCCGAGGTCAAGGCGTCCATGGCCTACGCCGGCAAGAAGCTCAAGGGCACGTCGTCGCAGGTCAAGGTGTACTTCGACATCGGGCACGACGCCTGGCTGTCCGCCTCGGAGGCGGCCTCCAGGCTGACCGGCGCCGACGTGGCCAACAGCGCCGACGGCATCGCGGTCAACACCTCGAACTACCGCTCCACGGCGGGGCTGGTGTCGTACGCGAAGAGCATCATCTCGGCGACCGGCGTTTCCCGGCTCAAGGCGGTCATCGACACCAGCCGCAACGGCAACGGCCCCGCCGGCAGCGAGTGGTGCGACCCGGCCGGCCGCGCCACCGGCACGTGGAGCACCACGAACACGGGCGACTCCGCGATCGACGCCTACCTCTGGGTCAAGCCGCCGGGCGAGGCGGACGGGTGCATCGCGAGCGCCGGCCAGTTCGTGCCGCAGCGCGCCTACGACCTCGCCATCGCCGCCCCGCCGCCCACCGGCACGCCGACCGTAACCCCCACCGTGACCCCGACCGTGACCCCGACCGGGGGGCCGGGCGGCTGCACCGCCACGTACAAGGTGACCGGCCAGTGGACGAACGGCTTCCAGGCCGAGGTCACCGTGCGGAACACGGGCACGTCCGCGATGAGCGGCTGGAGAGTCGGCTGGACGTTCCCGAACGGGCAGACGATCTCCCAGCTCTGGAACGGCACCCTGGCCGGCAGCGGCGGCACCGTCAGCGTCACGAACCTCAACTGGAACGGCGCCGTGGCCGCGGGCGCGACGGCCACGTTCGGCTTCCTGGCCGACCACACCGGCCAGAACGGCACTCCGTCCACGGTCAGCTGCACCGCCTCCTGAGGCACCGCGACATCATGGAGCCCCCGCGGCGCGGGGGCTCCATGCGGTCATGAAATAACGGCGCATTCGCGGCTGTTGCACACAGCCAGGTCACACCGCACTGCGAAAGGCGCGTACTCATGGCTCTGCCGCTGTCCATCCTTGATCTGGCGCACATCGGCGAGGGCGAGACGGCGGCCGACAGTTTCGCCGCCAGCGTGGCCCTCGCCCAGCGGGCGGAAGAGCTGGGATACCGGCGGATCTGGTACGCCGAGCACCACAACATGGCGAGCATCGCCTCCTCCGCGACCAGCGTGCTCATCGCCCACGTGGCCGCACACACCCGGACGATCCGCCTCGGAGCGGGTGGCGTCATGCTGCCCAACCACTCCCCGCTGACCATCGCCGAGCAGTTCGGCACGCTGGAGACGCTTCACCCCGGGCGTATCGACCTCGGCCTCGGCCGGGCCCCGGGCAGCGACCAGCAGACCATGCGGGCCCTGCGCCGCACCCACTCCGCCGCGGACACGTTCCCGCAGGACGTGCTGGAGCTGCAGGGCTACCTGACCGGCGAGTCCCGCATCCCGGGCGTGGACGCCACGCCCGGCAAGGGGACGAACGTGCCGCTGTACATCCTCGGCTCCTCCCTGTTCGGGGCCCAGCTCGCGGCCGCGCTGGGGCTCCCGTACGCGTTCGCCTCCCACTTCGCGCCCGCCGCGCTGGAGGAGGCCGTCGAGATCTACCGGCAGGAGTTCAAGCCGTCCGCGCAGCTCGACCGGCCGCACGTGATCGCCGCGCTCAACGTGATCGCGGCGGAGACCACGGAAGAGGCGGAGGAGCAGTTCCTGGCCTCGAAGCGGCTCAGGGTGAGCAGGTTCCTCGGGCGGGGGCGCACGTTCACCACGGAGGAGGCCGACATGATCCTCGAATCGCCGGCCGGCCAGCAGATCGTGCAGATGGCCAGGTATTCGGCCGTGGGTAACCCGGCCGAGGTGAAGGCGTACGTGGACCGGTTCGCCGAGCACGCGCGGGCCGACGAGCTGATCGTGGCCTTCTCCGCGACCGACCGGAAGGCGTGGATGCGCTCGGCCGAGCTGCTGGCCGAGGTGCACGGGGCCGGACACCCCGCCTAGTCGGCGACGAGCCGGGCGCGGTGGCCTTCGTGCTCGCGCTGGCGGCGGACCACGTACGTGCCCGGTGCGCATCCCGTGCCCCCGTGCTCGGGATGAAGCAGATGGACGACGGCCGTGGCGGTGAACATGCCGATCGCCAGCCTGTCGCTGTCCGTGACCTGCGTGGTCCAGCGGCAGGTGCCCGGATCGGCGACCAGCGTGTGCGGGTTGCCGCCGGCCTCGCCGCGCAGCAGTTCGACGCCCTCAGGGGGAACGTGCTGCCAGCGGGCCTCGGGCCGGGCCCGCACGGAGCCGGAGACGACGGGGAGCGGGATGACGATGAGGTCGCCCTGGGCCTGGAGGCCGTCGACGACGGGGATGCGTACCGACTGCTCGAGGTGGTCGAGCACGGCGAGTCCGGTCTGGCGGGAGAGGGAAGCGAGCGTAACAGTCATGGAATCACCTCAGGTTCTGCGTAGGAGTCTGGAGTACTGCTCGCCGGACAGCCCGTAGGTCCAGCCGGCGGCGGAGATCGGGTCGTCGAAGTAGGCGGGGACGGTCAGCCCGTACTTCCGCCGGCGGCCGTCGCGCTCGACCGATCCGTTGACCGCGAGGAGCACCCTGAGGTCCCGGCGCATGTCGTAGAGCCGCAGCTCGGAGCCGGGGTTGCCGGGGTCGGGCGCGGTGGCGAGCAGCCGCAGCCCGGCCTGCTCGATGTACGCGCCCCAGCCCAGCTTCTCGATCGCGCACCGCCTGACCTCGACGTTGCGCTCGCCCGCGATCCGCTCGACGGTCGGGTTCTCGATCACCCAGGACGGCACCACGGTGCCGTGCCAGGCGTGCACGGACCATCCGTCCCCGTACCGCACGGCGGGGCCGTCCCCGTGATGCAGCCAGGCCCCGCCGTCGCCGGTCTCGGTGTGCAGGGATACCGGCCGCTCGGACACGACGCACACGTGTTCGCCGGGCCACCACCAGTGGCACGACCTGGCCACGGCCGTCCACAGGTCGAACTGCCGCCGCTGGTCGTCGGTGAACGCCACACCGGCGACCCGGTCGAGGGCGTCGTAGTAGGCGACCCAGTTGACGTACTGGACGTGGTACCAGGTGGTGTGGTGTACCCCGCTGTGCGCCCGTTGCAGGGGAGGGAGGAGGCAGCGGCTGACGGAGCCGAGGAGCGAGAACTGCACCTCTTGACGGAGGGTCCGGTCGATCGGGAGCTGCGCCGGTCGCACCAGGGCGTCGATGCTCCCGCAAAGCCTGGCCTTGACCTCGGAGAAGCGGGCCCGCAGCGGCCACTCGTGCACGCGCTCGGTGCTCTCGGAAGGCCGGAGCCCGACGGGGACGGTCGCCAGGGCGGCGAGGGGTGAGGCGACCCAGTGGAATCGGGGCGGTGGTCGCCCGATCAGCCGGTAAAGGGCGGAGATGGCGGCCTCTGCGGCCGGACGGTCGGCGGGCAGCGTCGAGAGCGCTCGGCCCAGCCATTGTGCGCGGATCGCGGCAGCTTCGAGCTGCACGAGATCACTCACGGGACGAGGGCGGTGGCGCCCTCCCTTCGCATGATCATGTCAACGATGGTGACAGAAGGGAGCGGCGCTTGTCCACCGTCATTCGTTTCGCCGTGTTCATTCCGCCGGCGGGTGCCGGCGTTGGTAAGGGCCCGTGGTCTCGGAGGAGGGCGCGGGGGCCAGGCCCGCCGCGAGGAGCTGGGCGCGCAACGTCAGCACCGTACGTTCGAGCGCTCTGATCTGCGCCTGGAGCCGGCGGATCTGGTCGCGCATCGAGGTGGAGGCGTCCTGCTCGGTGGCCAGGTCGGCGCCCACCTGAGCGGCCTGGCCCTGCATCCGGGCGAGCTGCTTCTCCAACTGGCTCAGGGCATCCTCGTAGATCGTCTTCGCCCGCAGGAAGGCTTCGGCGTCGACTTTGGAGCGCTCCAGCTCGGCCTGGCGCTCCACCTGGAGCAGCGCGGTCTGGTGCGTCTTCCGGTTCGCGTCGGTGGCGGAGCGGAAGGCGAGGTACGCCACGCCGAGCGGAACGATTCCGATGGCGATCTGGATGAGCACGTCAGTCAGCATCGCCGCCTCCCATGGGCCGGATCACACCGGTGTAGGCGATGCCGTCGTCGCTCTGCCAGGCGTTGACGCTCAGCGCGATGCCGAACTCGCTGCCGTCGCGCCGCACGCCGACCAGCGGAATGACGCGCCCGGCCAGGTCGGAGCGGCCGGTGGCGAGCACCCGGCTCAGCCCGGCCACGTGCTGCTCGCGGAAGCGCGGTGGCATCAGGATCGTCAGGGGTCTCCCGACCGCCTCCTCGGTGCTCCACCCGAACAGCGCGGCGGCCTGGGGGTTCCACGACTGGATGATCCCGCCGGCGTCGGCCACGACGACGGCCGCCGCCCCGGCCGGCGTGGACCCGGGGAACCGCCCGGGCGGCGGGGTGGCCTCCGGCCAGGTGGCGATCAGCGCGATCCAGCCGCCGAACGCCAGCCACACCGCCCCGGCGACCCAGCCGCGCGGGTTGGCTCCGGTGAAGGTGGAGATCAGGTTGATCAGGCCGTAGAGCAGGACCAGCGCCGTGGCGGCGGCGAAGGCGATCCGGTCGGACCGCCCGAACATCTGCACCAGGCACAGCACGCCGGTGACGCACCAGGCCAGAGCCCATAAGTTCAGCGGCGCGACGGAGGCGAGCACGGCGTAGCCAGGGGTGGTGCGCTGGCCGGCGGGCGCGAACGCGAGAGAGGCGGCGATGGCCAGGCACAGCAGGCCCACGAAGGCCAGGGACGCGCCACGCCGTCCGATGCGGTGCAGGATGCGGGAGGTGGTACGGCGGAGGAGGGCCGCACCGGCAGCGTCACCGTTACTCACGGTCGCAAGGCTAATGCATATAGTTAGCCTTAGAGGGGAATATCGGGGGCTCCATCAAGACGCGCGGGCCGAGATTCCAGGCGTCGAGCAGCACGCGGCGGCCCTCGGGCGGCACGCCGTCCCACTCGCCGCGCAGGACGCGCTCCTCGCCGGGCAGGAGATCGATGGCGTTGTCGTCCCAGCGCACCCAGCCGGGCTCGGTGGCCGGGCGGGCGTCGAGCAGGCGCAGGAACGGGGCCGCCGGTCCCTCCTCGTGCCTCAGCCGCAGCGTCCACTCCGCGCCGTGGGGCTCCACCTGCGCGCTGACGCGGGCCTCGGGCAGGGCGAGCAGGTCGCGGAAGTCGGTGCCGGCCGTGAGCAGGTACCGGTTCGTCGCCGTGCGGTCGCCCGCCCGTACGGACAGGTCGAGCAGGAAGGTCTGATCGACCGCGCACCTGAGCTCGCCGACCTGGCCGGGAGCAGCAGGCGTCCAGCGCTCCTCGGCGACCCGGCTCCCGTCGAGGCGGAGGACCCGCGCGGTGACGGCGGCCGGCCCGCCGTCCCACCAGGCCCAGACCGCCGCGCCCAACTCCCCGCCCGTCACGCGCGGCGCCGGGAGCCGCGCGCTCACGTGGACCGGCCGGTACGCGCGGCGCACGTAGTGGTAGGCCGCCTTCGGCTCGCCGAAGTAGTCGACGGCCGCGGTGCACCACCCGTTGGGGAAGGACTCGTTGAGCTGCCAGGGCAGCACGCCGCAGCACGAGGGCCGGCGCCGGTTGGCCTCGATCGCGTACCGCAGGCCGTCGGCCTGGAGGAACTGGCCGGCCCTGGACATCGTCGCCAGATCCCCGATGGCGCCGCCGAACGCCTCCTGCACCAGCGGCTCGTTGTTCCACCAGCGGCCGAGATGGTCCCAGACGGGGTTGCGGGTGGTCGGGAGCCGTCGTTCGGGGGCGGGCACGACGGACTCGATCGCCCGCAGGTTGCTCATCCCCTCCACGCCGAACTCGCTCAGCAGCAGGCCGCGGCCCTCGTCGTAGAGCCGGTAGTGGTCGGAGAGTCCCTGGTGCTCCCAGGGCCCGTGCACGTCGTGCTGCTCCGGGCTCGTGCGCACGCTCTCCAGGGTGTTGCCGAACACCGGCCCCGACGGTGACGTCGGCAACCAGTGCCGGTCCGGGTCGAGCCGCGCCACCACCTCGTGCAGGGCCGCCAGCACCGGGGAGTCCTCGTCCTTCAGCGGCACGCCGTCGGCCCGCTGCAACTCGTTGCCGCCGCACCAGACGGCCAGGCTGGGATGGTTGCGGCGGGTGGGGATGATCCGCTCGGCCTCGGCCGCCATCCGGGCCACGAACGCCTCGTCGTCGCTGGGCAGGCTGCGCATGCCGGAGCTGGACTGAGCGAACTCCTGCCAGACGAGGATCCCGTACTCGTCGCACAGGTCGTAGAAGGTCTCGGTCTCGATGAGCCCGCCGCCCCAGACCCGCAGCATGGTCACGCCGGCGTCGCGGGCGAGGGTGAGGAGGTGGCGCAGCTTGGCCGGATCGGTGGCGCCGTAGAGGGCGTCGGCCGGGACCCAGTTCCAGCCCTTGACGGTGGTGGGATGGCCGTCGACGGTCAGGCGGTAGGGGAGGGCGGTGGGCGGGGCTCCGGGGTCGCGGGTGAAGCGGAGGTCGCGGAAACCGAGGCGGAGGCGGTGCTCGTCGCTCCCGTGGACGGTGGTGGTGAGCGTGTAGAGGTGCGGCTGCTCGCCGGTGCCGTTGAGGTGCCAGCGGCGGGGGGACTCGACCTGGAGGGTGATCTCGGCGGCCGGGTCGCGGCCGTCGAGGGGGACGGTGGCCTCGGCCACGATCTCGCCGCCGGCCGTACGCAGGGTGCACGTGGCGGTGCCCGCGCCCTTTCCCTCCGTCGCCAGGCTCACCCGGACCCGGCCGCTCCCGCCGGTGATCACTGGCCTGGCCCACACGTCGGTCACGCGCAGCGGCCCGGTCGTGCGCAGGCGTACCGGGGCCCACAGGCCCTGGTGGACGAGGCGGGGGCAGAAGTCCCAGCCGTAGCCCATGCGGCCCTTGTGCACGTCGACCTTGGCGGTGTAGCCGACCTGGGGTTCGCTGACGGGCGCGGGGTCGATGACGACCGCCAGCGTGTGCTCGCCGGGGCCGAGGAGATCGGTCACCTCCACGACGAGCGGGACGTACGTGCCCTCGTGGGTCGCGATCCGGTGCCCGTCGAGGTAGACGGCGGCCGCGTAGTCGATGCCGTCGAACTCCAGGAACGCGCGCTCCGCGGGGGCGAGGGCGGAGGTGCGCAGGCGGGTGCGGTACACCCAGGTGCGCTGCGGCACCCATTCGGAGAGCAGGCTCTGCCGGCCCACGTACGGGTCGGGCACCTGGCCCGCGGCCAGCAGGTCGGCCAGGACGCTCCCGGGGACCCGGGCGGGCACCCACCCTCCGGTGTCCCGGCCGTCGCGGGCGTGCAACTGGGCGCGGTGCAACTGCCAGTCGTCGCCGAGGTAACCCCGCAACTCCCAGCCCTCGTCGAGAACGGAGACGGACGTCATGCCACGTACGATATGGCATCGTTCCCACATGATCCAGGGGCCATCGTTCCGGCGTCTGGACCGGCTCCCGGCCCGGCCGCTAGAGTAACGACATGACTACAATGGGTCACGATGTCGATGCACTACGGACCGCGTTCCCCGATTGGTCGTTCTTCTACAGTGACGAGGGCGTCCTCTACGCGACCCGGCGCGGTGTCCGGCTCGCGGACGCCGAGATCCACAAGGGCCTCCACCAGACGGTCAGCGCCGACGACGTCGCCACGGTCCTGAGTCTCCTCGAGGATCAGGAGCGGGTGGCATCGATGCCATAAGCATTTCGGAATTTCGGTCAAGCCATTATCGATATTCCAAATTCCGGCCGCTGTAACGCGTGTGACCTGAAGAGTAGTTTGCTCGCATGCTTGAATCACGTGAGCCGGGCAGGGCGGCTGTCCTGCGGCGCAAGGCCATTTGCTTAGCCGTCGCGGGAGTCGTCGGCGCGGGGACGCCGATCGGACTCGGCTCGTCAATGGCGCACGCGTCGGATTCTCCCGCGCCGGAAAATGCCGTCATCGTCTGGGACAGAAACGCCGAGACGGCGATCTGGGACATCGCCCGTCAGCAGCCACAGGTCCAGGCACGCAGCTTCGCCATGGTCCACGGCGCCATCTACGACGCGGTGAACGCGATCGCCGGCACCCCCTACCGGCCGTACCTGGTCGCCCCGCCCGCCGGCGGCGCCGCGTCGACGCCCGCGGCCGTCGCGACCGCGGGCTTCGGCGTGCTCAGCGCGCTGTTCCCGGCCCAGGAGGCGAGGCTGCGGACGCAGTACGACGAGTCGCTGGCCGCCATCCCCGACGGCGCCGCCAAGGAACGCGGGATCGCCGTGGGCACCCAGGCGGCCTCCGCGATGATCGCGGCCCGGGAGAACGACGGGGCCTTCGGCAACCAGACCTGGGCCGTCGGCACCCAGCCGGGACAGTGGCGGCCGGCGCCTCCCACGAACGCCTCCGACGGGGCCTGGGTCGCCCACCTCAAGCCGTTCCTCCTCCCCAGCGCGTCCATGTTCCGCACCTCCGGCCCGCCGTCGCTCACCAGCGACCGCTACACCCGCGACTTCAACGAGGTCAAGGCGATCGGCTCGGCGACCAGCACGGTCAGGACGGCCGACCAGACGCAGGCCGCCATCTGGTGGCACGACCGGCACCTGGCCGAATGGGAGATCAAGCGCCAGCTCGCCACGAAACAGCGGCTGAGCACGCTCCAGACGGCACGGATGTTCGCGATGGTCGACATGGCCGAGGCCGACGCCACGATCGCCTGCTACAACGAGAAGGCGGCGTGGAACTTCTGGCGGCCGGTCACCGCGATCCAGCTCGCCGACGACGACGGCAACCCGGACACGGCGGGCGATCCCGGCTGGATGCCGTTGCTCGTCACGCCGCCGCACCCCGACTTCACGTCCGGACACACCTGCTTCACCGGGGCGAGCATGTCGGCGCTGACACACTTCTTCGGCCGGGACAACATCTCCTTCAGCGGCTACAGTGCCGACTCGGGCACCACCCGGCACTTCCGTAGCTTCTCGCAGGCGCTCGCGGAGGTCGTCAACGCCCGCGTCTGGGGCGGCATCCACACGCGTACGGCCGACGTGGAAGGCGCGAAGATCGGCAAGCAGGTCACCGCGTACATGGTGAAGCACTACTTCCGGCCCCACGGGCACTGACCGCCGTCACTGGCCGGGCAGTGACGTGGTGAGGCATGTCCTCATGCACGTCGAAGCTGGGCGTCGCCCAGGCGTTCCTCGGCCGCCGCGGCAGGCGCACGCGATGGCCGGAGGGAGCGGAAGACCGGGTGCCGCGGGGCGTCTTGCGCAACCATTGGGATCATGTCCGGCGGACCTGATCGACGATGGGTGATCTGATGAACGAGTCTGAGGGTGTCCCCCTGGCCGACTACATCCGCGTGCTCCGCGATCAGCTGGAGACGGCGCAGGAGGATGGGCAGGGCCGTGGGGTGAGGTTCGGTGTCGGGGCCGTGGAGCTGGAGTTCGAGGTCGCTGTGACGCGGGAAGCGGGCGGAAAGGGCGGGCTGAAGCTGTGGGTGGCCGAACTGGGTGCTGAGGGCAAGAGGAGCGGTGTCCGGACCCAGAGGGTCCGGATGACCCTCACGCCTACCGACGAGGACGGCCGTCCGCTCTCGGTGACCGACCGGTTGCCCGAGCCGCCGCGTTGAGACGGTGTCTCGCATGGTCGGCTCGCTCGTCGGACGGTGCGTCGAGCTCCTGGTCGAGCGGCAGGGCGCGACGGGGTACGGCTCAGGGCTGCGGCTGGCCACGTCCCTGGTGGTGACGGCCGGGCACGTCGTCGAGGGCGGGACCGCGGTCAGGGTACGGCTGTTCGGAGGGGGCCCGGAGGAGATCACGGTGGCCGGCCGGACCGTCTGGAAGGGCGTTCGGGCGGACATCGCGCTGGTCGAACTCGCTCCGGACGTCCGCCTCGGCGAGCTCGCCCCCGTGGCCGTCGGGGTCGTCCCGGAGGACTCCGACGGGCGGCTGCCGTTCACCGCGGTCGGATTTCCCCGCCACCGGACCTGGAGGGACGGCGACAGGGCGACCTGGCGCGACAGCGACCAGATCGACGGGATCATCCCGCTGGGTTCGAGCGTGAAGCGGGGGCGCCTGGTCCTGCATCGGGCGGACGGGCGCCTCCTTGAGGCGCGTGACTGGAGCGGTTTCTCGGGTGCCGCCGTCGTCTGCCAGGGCGCGGCCGTCGGCGTGGTCGTGGAGTCGGCGCACTCCGGCGGTCTCGAAGCGGTACGCCTGGCCGCCGCGATCGGCACGTACGAACCGCGTGCGGAGTCCGAGCGGGAGCCCGATCCGAGCACCGCGGCCGCACGCGCGCTCCTGGCCGGCCACGGCGTCGTTCCGGAGCGGATCAGCGTCCCCGGTCCGCCGGAGGAGCGGCGTCGCCCCGCCTACGAGGCGCTGCTGCGCCAGTACGCGGCCCGCTGCCCGGAGCTGACCGGGCGGGAGCAGGAGCTGGCCGAGCTCACCGCGTTCGCGACCGGGCGGGAGCCGTACCTGTTGCTCGTCGCCGGGCCCTGGGCGGGAAAGACGTCATTGGTCACGCACTTCGCCACGGGCGCCCATCCCGGGATGGACATGGTGTCGTTCGTCATCTCCCGGCGTGACGGGCAGATGCGGGTCCAGCAGTTCCATCGCGCGGTGTGCGAGCAACTGGCGGCCCTGCTGGGTGAGTTCCCGCCCGCCGACCCGGACGCGGCCGTCTTCCTCAGCCTTTGGGAACGCGCGGTGCGGGACCACGAGCGGCGTGGACGTCCCCTGGTGCTGATGGTCGACGGCCTGGACGAGAACGACTTCCGGGAGCTGGCCGAGCCCAGCATCGCCGCGCAGCTGCCGACCGGCCTCGGGACGACGGCGCACGTCCTGGTGACGAGCCGCCACCCCCACGTTCCCCTGGACGTGGACGGGAGCCACCCGCTGCGCGGCTGCCGCCGCCGGGTCCTGGCCCCCTTTCCCCTGGCGACCAGCCTGCTCCTGCGCGCCCGCCAAGAGCTGGATCACGTGCTCACCGAGCCGCTGCCGCGCCGGGTCCTGACCGCGATGGCGGTCGCCGGCGGCGCGCTGAGCAGCAGGGACATCGCCTCGCTGACCCACGACGCCCCGCTGGCGATCCGCCGGACCCTGGAACGGGATCTCTCCCGCGTGGTGGAGCCGCGGCCCGGCCGGACGACCAGGTACACGCTCGCGCACGACACCCTGGTTGCCACCGTACGGGAGGATCTGGACCAGGAGGAGGTCGAGCACACCCGCGCGGCCATCGACGCGTGGGCGCTCGGCTTCGCCGAGGCCGGGTGGCCCGACGAGACGCCGGACTACCTGACCGACGCCTACCCGACCCTCCTGCTCGCCGAGGGCGCCGGTCACACCCTGGCCAGGCTGGCTTCGTCCGAGCGGCGTGCCCTGCTCCGCCGCCGGGCCGGTGGCGATCTGGCCGCGTTGTCCGAGGTGTCGCACGCGTCCAGGCTGCTCGCGGCGGACCCGGGCTGCGACCTCACCATGCTGGCCCGGGTCGCCCTGCTGAGGATGCGCATCGAGGACGACATCCGCCGAGTGCCCTCCTCGTATCCGCTGCTCCTGGTACGGCTCGGCCGGACCGAGGAAGGCGTGCAGCTGGCCCGTACGCTCCAGAACACCTATTCGCGCGCGGACGCCCTGCTGGCGGTCGGGGAGTTCCTGTTCGGCTCCCGTCCGGTCGAGGCCCGGAGCCTCGTCCTGGAGGCGATGGCCGTACCGGGAAGGCTGGAGCTGGAGCGCGTGGAGCATGCGATGCGCGCGGCCCTCGCCCTGGCGCGACGGGGCGAACCCGATGCCGCCGGCATCGCCCGTCAGATCGTCACCGACCATCTGCACGGCCTGTACGGCCATCAGCGAGCCTGGTCGATCGTCACGGTCGCCGGTCCCTTGGCCGAGATCGACCCGGCGCTGACGCGGGACCTGATCGAGGAGGCCGTCGTCCATGCCGACGACGAGAACCGGCCGGACATATGCGGCTATCTCGCCCAAGCGTGCGGCTCCCTCGGCGAGATCGACCGCCTGCTCCGCCACCTCTCGGCCCTGGACCGAAATGACCGAAGAATCGCCCTGCTGCGCGCCTGCGAAGACCATTTCGCCAAGGGAGGCCGCCGGAACGTACCGGAGATGCTTCTCGCCGCGCTGAACCGTGAATTCCCCGCGGCCGAACTCGTGGAGTCGGCGGCCTACCAGGACGAGGAACGGGCTCGGCACCTGCTGGACCTGCTGCCCTCGGCCGCGGCGGTCCTCCAGTTCCACGATCCCGGCAGGCTCGTCCACACCACCCTCGCCGCCCATGGTCACGATCCCCGGCAGGGCGCGGCCACGACGCCCGGAGAGCGTGACGACCTGCTGGCGCATGCCGCGGCGTCCGCCCGGAACAACGGGCACCTGCTTCTGGCGACCTCCCTAGGACGGGACATCGCCGACCCCGTCATCCGCGCGGAGTCCCTCTCCGAAACCGCGCTGGCCATCCTCGACACCGGCACACCCCAGGACGCCGACCCCGTGGTGGGAGAGATAGGCGCGGCCCTCGAGGAGAGCGTGAGTGCGGCGTCTCCTGCCGTCTTGGCGGCATTCGCACGTGCCGCCGGTGGCGCCGGAAGGACGGAACTGGCTGAGGTGGCCATGGACCTGGCGCTGCGCACGGTGCTGAGTGACGTCAATGACCACAAGGCCACGTGGGCGGCGACCCCGGTGGCGACGGCGGCCGCGTCCCTCGGCCGTCTGGAGCACACCCTCGCGATCGCCGCGGCGTTCCAGGCGGAGGAAACGGACCGGATCGACATCCTCCTGGACACCGCCGAGGCCCTCGGCGACCGCCCGTCAGCCGACCTCGACCTGCTCATCGACCTGGTGCGCGAAGGAGTCGAGAACGTGGACGAGCCGGGCACGAGCGGATGGCGGTCCCGCGTCCTCGGCGATCTCGTCGAGCTGCTCCTGCGCACAGGGCGCATCGACGAGGCGATGGACCTGGCCGCGAATGCGGGCGACCCCCGGGCCCTTGTCCTCAGGATGCGTGCGCACCTGCTGTCGGATGACATCGCCGGAGCGATCTCGCTGATGCGCGAATCAGACGCCGGTTCCCCTGTTGACGTCGCGCGCCGGCAGGAGCAGGTGGCCGCGATGGTCGTCGAATTGTGCGACTCCGGTCACCAGGCCCTGTGCCGCGACTTCACGGCCGAGCTCACCCGAATCGCGGACCTGACCCTGACCTTCGATGACGGCCTCTGGGCCCGTCCATGGCTGGCCGCCGCCTGCCGGGCCACAGGACTCGCCGAGGAGTACCGGACGCTCCTGGACCTGGCGCAGCACGCCGTTCTGGTGACGGGAAGCGTCGCGACGACCGTGACCGTGCCGGTGGAGGCGGTCGTCCGCCTGCGTCTGTGGGACCGCTATCGCGTCGAAGCCGGCCGGTTGGCCGAGGTGCCGGCCGAGAGCGTGCTCACCGGGCTGGTCGAGGCGATGCTCGAAGCAGGTCTCCTGAGCGAGACGGTCGCCGTCATCGACGACCTCGACGAGGACGCGGCCTACTGCCTGGCACTCGCCGCGGCCACCGGTGACCGGCCGTCCTCCGACCTGGTCAGACGTTCACTCGCCCGCGGCTTCGTCAGCGAGGTCATCACCCCGCTGGCCGCGCTGGAGCCCCGCTGCCTGGACGAGATCGCGGCACAACTCGGGGTCAGTTCGTAGAACCGGTGAAACCTGGCCGAGGGTGCCGTGAAACCGGGGCCGCCGAGAGTGAGGCCATGAGCACCACAGAACTCGAACGTACCGGGGGCACCGACCTGGCCGTACGTGCGGAAGGGCTGGCCAAGACGTTCGGCGAGCACCGCGCCGTCGACGGGATCGACCTCGAGGTACGCCCCGGAGAGATCTTCGGCGTCCTCGGCCCGAACGGCGCCGGCAAGACCACGACACTACGCATGCTGGCCACCCTGTTGAAGATCGACGCGGGCCATGCCGAGATCTTCGGGGTCGACGTGGCCGGCAACCCGCACGTGATTCGCCAGCTGGTCGGCGTCACCGGACAGTACGCGTCGGTCGACGAGAACCTGACCGCCCGCGAGAACCTCTGGCTCTTCAGCCGCCTTCAGGGCATCGCCGCGCCGCGCGCCCGGCGCATCGCCATAGACCTGCTGGGCCAGTTCGGCCTGGAGGAGGCCGCCGACAAACCGATCGCGCAGTTTTCCGGCGGCATGCGCCGGCGCCTCGACCTGGCGGCCAGCCTGATCACCAAGCCACCGCTGATCTTCCTCGACGAGCCGACCACCGGGCTCGATCCGCGCACGCGCGGCCAGATGTGGGACACCATCCGCGGCCTGGTCGCCGACGGCTGCACGGTGCTGCTGACCACCCAGTACCTGGACGAGGCCGACCAGCTCGCCGATCGCATCGCCGTCATCGACCACGGCCGCAAGGTCGCCGAGGGCACCCCCGACGAGTTGAAGACCGCGGTCGGGAACTCCGCCCTCCAGCTGCTGCTCGCCGATCCGGACGAGGTGCCCACCGCCGTGCGGGTCGTACGGCGCGTCCTCGGCTCCAACCCGGTACTCAGCCCGGAGCAGGGCCGCCTCAACGTCGCACTCGACCAGGCCGACCTGGCCGCGGACGTACTGATCGCGCTGCGCACCGCCGGGGTGTCGATCTCCTCGGTCAGCGTGGCCAAGCCCAGCCTGGACGAGGTGTTCCTCGTCCTCACCGGCCACGAGACGGACGGCGACGGCCAGACCGGCACGGAGGAGAACCGATGAGCACCACGATCGCACCCGCCCGCGAGGCGGTCCGGGCCGCCGACCGCGTGGCGTCCGCCCACCGGCGCGTCTCCCTGGGGGAGACGATCGGCCAGACCCTGACGATGGCGTGGCGGGCGCTCAAGAAGATGCGCCGGAACCCGGAGCAGTTCTTCGACGTGGCGCTGCAGCCCATCCTGTTCACCGCGATGTTCGCCTTCATCTTCGGCGGCGCCATCGCCGGCGACGTGGAGAGCTACCTCCCGCTGATGATCCCCGGCATCCTCGCCCAGACCGTGCTGACGACGTGCATGGCCACGGGCACGCAACTCCGCGAGGACATGGAGAAGGGCGTCTTCGACCGGTTCAAGTCGTTGCCGATCGCCCGGATCGCGCCGCTCGCCGGCCCGATGGTGGCCGACCTGCTGCGCTACACGATCGCGGCCACGCTGACCTTCGCCATGGGCCTGGTGATGGGCTATCGTCCGGGCGGCGGAGTGGTCGGCGTGCTCGCCGCGATCCTGCTGGCGATCGTCACGGGCTGGTCGCTGGCGTGGGTCTTCACCTGGGTCGGCACGATCGCCCGCAGTGCCCAGGCCGTCCAGGGCATCTCCATGATGATCTTGTTCCCGCTGACGTTCCTGTCGAACGCGTTCGTCCCCGTCGAGACCCTGCCCGGCTGGCTGGCCGCGTTCGTCCGGGTCAACCCGGTCTCACACCTGGTCACGGCCGCCCGCGACCTCGCCAACGGCGCCCTCGTCAGCGGGGAGGTGGCCTGGACGCTCCTGGCATGCCTGATCGTCATCGCGATCTTCGCGCCCCTGTCGGTACGCAGCTACAAGCGGCACATGTGACCCTCGCCCGTCACGGCCGGAGACCTGCTCGACGAGATCCCGCGCCTCGTCGAGCAAGTCGGAGCCGCGCCGGTCGCCGTACCCGGCTCGCACGGTGGCGATCATCCCCGGCGCGGCCCGCTCGGCGTACGGCTCGATCCGCTCGAAGGCCATGCTCGGCATGATGCCGTTGTACGCGAACCGCTCGGCCAGCACCAGCAACCGGATCGCGTCGCCGGGAGCCATGGCACCCCGCAGCAGCCCCCAGGCGCCGAGCGCGAAGAGCATGGAGCCGCACAACGGGTAGTCGATGACGGGGCTTTCCACGGACAGCACGTCGTGGCCGCCGACGAGGGAGAACAGCTCCTCGCCGTACCCGACGGCTTCCGGCGGGGCGTGGTACGCGTACGCCGTCAGGGAGACCGACTCCGCGACGATCGTCCACGGCATGGAACCCTCGTGCGGTATCCCCGGCAGGCGCAGGTCACGCGCCCGCTGGACGGCCCGGCGGTATTCCGCGAGCGCGGCGGCCGTCTCGCCGCGGGCCAGGGCGAGCTCGGCCGCGCACAACGAGACCATCGCCATCCCGCCGAGCACGGCCTCGTTGTCGTTGATCCGGGTGATCGCGGCGAGTTCGGCCTCCGCGGCGCCGAGGTCGCCGTCGGCCAGCGCGGAGGTCAGCAGCAGCGCGCGGAGCTGGGTCTCGTCGTCGGCGGCGCCGAGCCGGCTCAGCACGGGAATGGCGGTTCGCGCGTGCCCGATCGCCCGGCGCCGGTCGCCGAGATGCATGACCAGGTGGGCCAGCACGGCATGCATGATCGCGGGGAACCACGGCCCGTCGTCCTCGCGGAACATCGTCAGGGTCCGCTCCGCGGCCTCGATCGCCCCGGCCACGTCTCCCGCGTTCTCCAGGACGTGAACGCTCGCGTGCGTCGCCGCCAGGGCCACGTCATAGTCGGGGCTCCGGCGCAACTCCGACAGCACGCGTCGCAGGTCGGGGCCGTCGGTCGCGAGCGCCACCGTGGCCATCGCCGCCACGCGGGAATTCGTCGCGTCACTGGTCGGCAGCGCGCCGAGGAGATCGCGCAGCGGATCGTCCCGGCGGTCGGTGATGATCATGACGTTCATGAGCATGATCAACGTGGCGGCCCTGGTCGCCTCGACGAGGTGCGGCGGCGGCAGCCAGCCGGTGATCACCTGGGTGATGGCGTCCCGGTGAGCGAGGATCCGGGGATGGTCGCCGCGGATCGACCACAGCGCGCCGACGCCGGCCAGCAACTGGATCGCCGTGCCGGGATCGGGCTCGCCGAGAGCCTGCCGGAGCAGATCGGCGAGGTTGCTCTCCTCGGCGCGCAACGCGTCGGCCGCGGCGAACTGCGCCGGGCCGAACAGCTGGGTGGCGTGACCGAGGGCGTACGCCGTCGCCCACTCCCGCTGCGCCGCCCGGGCGGTCGCCTCCTCGCCGGCCTCCCTCAGCCGCATCCGCCCGAACTCCCTGACGGTCTCCAGCATCCGGTAGCGCAGGCCGTACGCCGTCTCGCGGACGCTCAGCATCGACTGCTCGGTCAGCGCGTCCACGACGTGCAGGGCGTCCGGGCCGAGTACGTGCTCGGCCGCGGCCAGCGTGAACCCGTCGCCGAACAGCGACAACCACCGCCACGCCCGCTGTTCCGGCTCCTCCAGCAGGTTCCACGACCAGTCGATGACCGCGAGCAGCGTCTGGTGCCGGTCGGGGGCCGTACGGTTGCCGCCGCGCAGCAGGGCGAACCGGTCCGCCAGCCGCCGCGCGATCTCCTCCACCGCCATCACCCGCACCTTGGCCGCGGCCAGCTCGATCGCGAGCGGCAGCCCGTCGAGGCGGGCGACGACCTCCTCGACCGCGCCCTCGTCGATCCGCACCCCCGGGCGGGCGGCCGTGGCGCGCTGGCGGAACAACTCCACCGCGTCGCCCGTGGGCAACTCCCCGAGCGGGTAGACGCGTTCGGCGGGGATCGACAAGGGGGCGCGCGAGGTGACGAGCACCCGAAGGTCGCGGGTCGTCACCGACAGGAACGCCACCAGGTCGGCGACGGCCTCGATCACGTGCTCGCAGTTGTCCAGGATCAGCAGCGCCGGAGCCTGGTCGAGATGCTGGGAGATCCGCGCGCGAACGTCGGAGCGCTGCTCGGCGGTCAGGGCATGACGCCCGCTGACCGAGTCGCGGACCCCGAGCGCCGAGCCCACCTCGCCCACCACGCCCTCCGGCGAGGAGACGCCGACGAGCTCGACGAAGTGAGCGATAGGTTGCGTGGCGTTCCTGCCCACGACGTGGGCCAGCCGCGTCTTGCCCAGCCCGCCGGGACCGACGATGGAGACCACCCGATTGGTCTGCAACAGGGCGTGCACCGCACGGATGTCGCCGGCACGACCGAGCAGCGAGGAACCGTCGAACAGGATGCCCGCGCGCACCGGCCGATCCGCGACGAGGAGCTCGGCGTACACGCGGGCCAGCTCGGGCCCCGGTTCGGTGCCGAGCCGCGCGACCAGGCCCGTGCGATAGCGCTCGTAGCGCTCCAGCGCGGCGGCGGCACCTCGTACGGCGGCCTCGCTTCGCAGGAGGCAGGCGAGCAGCTCCTCGTCGTGCGGCCGATCGGCCGCGACCTCCTCCAGCAGCGGCAGTGCGCTCTCGTGCGCACCGCTCCTGCCTTGCGCGATCGCCGCCACCCGCCGAGCCTCGCTCACCCACCTGGCCGCAACGCTCCGCAGCTCAGCGAGCGCACCGGCGGCACCGTCCAAGCTGCCGGCCAGGAGACTCATGGCTTCTTCCGCACGGTGGCGCGCGAGCGCCATGTCGTCCTCGCCCAGCGCGGCCCGTGCCTGCTCCACCAGCGTGCCGAGCAGCAGCGCGTCCACCTGATCGGCGGGCAGCCCCAGCCGGTAGCCACGGGGGATCCGCACCACGACGTCGGCGCACGTCGCCGCCCTGGTCCGCGAGACGACCACCTGCAGCGCCTTCGTCGGGTTGGCCGGCGCCTCGTCCGGCCACAACTCCTCGACCAGGCGCTCGTCACCGACCCCCGCCCGCCCGTGCAAGGCCAGCACGGCCAGCAGGGTGTGCGCGCGATCGCCGACCACCCGCCCACCCCGCCAGCGGACGCCGTCGAGCAGTACCAATGCGGGGGACACCCCCTCAGCTTACGGACGTGTCACAGGTGAGGAGCGAGGCCGAACGAGTATCTCGACGAGCGAACCGAGGCCCAGGCGATCGGGACCACTCGCCATCCTGCAACCGATCCGACCACGCACCCCGGCTTCCCGCCGCCCGCCTGTCCCCGAGACCGACCTCGACGAGGACGAACCCATTCCCGTTGCTGGAAATGGGCCCCTGAGCTGGAGCGCGGCCGACAGGAGTCGAACCCGTAACCTTCTGATCCGTAGGGAAGGGCAGACACCTCGTCAGCAGCCTCCCGCGCTGGTGAAGCGGTGAATGCGGGTCGCCGCCGTGTGATCACGTCAGGCGTAGTTGCTGTATCCGGCTGCTGTACAGCAGATGATTCGCGAGGACTACCAGCACTTCAGCAAGGGCGGCGGCTGAGACCTGCGCCGATGTCACAGAACTGGCCCCGACCTGGGGTTTGGCTACTCACTACTTCTCCGCGTTTCGGGGTGTCTCACCACCGGCATCGACGGCCGCCCTACGCCTGAGATCCACATGCCGATGCCGAGGTGGTGGGGGCACACCAACAAGCGGGTGTTCAACCCCCGCGCGATCGCCGGCAGGACGTGGCCGGTGCTGACCCACGTCGGTCGCGTCTCGGGCGCGACGTACCGCACGCCGCTCCAGGCGCATGCCGTTGACGGCGGCTACCTGATCGTTCTGGTGTACGGATCGGGCTCCGGCCGGGTGCGGAACGTCCTGGCGCCGACGGTGCGCGGCTCCGCATCACCGAGTTCCTCCGGATGGACCTGGTCGCGGACTGACGCGCTGAAAGCCGCGTCGGAAGCGCGCTTCTCTACGCGGCCGTCCCATGGTCGAACGAGCGATCGGCGCCGGCAGCCGATTCTCGGAGGTCTCCCGGGCGCGAGATCCACAGAAATCTCCCCATTTATGAAGAGGAACGTATAGGGTCCCATTTCGGAATGCTGACAGGGAATGTGTGGATTTCGGGGAAGCCGTCATATCGGGTATCTCGGTGTAAATCCGGATCCGACGCGTTTCTCCAGGTCACCAGCTTTCGAGTGGCGACGTCGGATGGGAGATGCGGAGCTTCATGACGGTCCGTGGCGACACACCGCAGTCTCCGTTACCCCCTACGGACGCGGAGAACCCCGGCGCCACCCGATGGGCCCTGCACCTGTGGTGGATCGCCCTCCTCGCGGGGGTGCTCGGTTTCGGGTTCACCTGGCTGGCCACCCCGCACGGCCGGGAGATCGGCGCCGCCTGGGAGCTCGGCGTGAAACTGGTCGCCTTCGCCTTCCTGTGCTGCGCGATCGCGTTCTTCCCGTGGGTGTCGGAGCGGCTGCACTGGCTGTTGTACGTCCCGTTCGTGTTCTTCACCGCGTACGTGATCCCGAGGGTGAGTTACTTCTACTACGGGGATGTCGGGCGTATCGAGGGCGACAGCTTCTACACCCATCTTTACCTGCTGCTCTATCCCGGGATCGTGCTCACCGTAGCCGCCGCCTTCCGCATCGGCGGCGGCAGCCCCGGGCGCTGCCTGAAGATCGCGATCAGCGGCATCGTCATCGTGTTCTCGGGGCTCCTCGACATCATGTGGCAGCTCGTCAACCCGGTCGACATCCCCGACGTCATCGACGCGCCGCACATCAACGTGATCACCGGCGGGCCGATCTCGTTCGGCGGGGCCGTGCTGTTCACGCTGGCACATGTGCCGATCGTCGTCGGGATCAACCTGCTCCCGCTGGACCGCTGGATCGCCCGCCTGATGGGGAATGGGACGCCCACGCCGGCGGGCCGTCACTGACACACCACGAGGAGGCGAAGCTGGACACCTACGACGTACCGCCGACCGTCGACATCTCGGTGGCGGCGCCCGCCTACAACGAGGCTGCGAACATCGCGGCGGCGGTGACCGAATGGCGGGAGTACTTGGCCGGGCACCCGGCGATCGGCGCCTGGGAGATCGTCCTCTGCAACGACGGCAGCACCGACGCGACCGGCGAGATCCTCGCGGAGCTGCGGGAGGGCTGCCCCGAGCTGGTCGTCGTCGACTTCGCCGCGAACCGCGGCGCCGGGGCGGCCATCGCCGCCGCCATCGCGCACACCCGGCTGGACTGGGTCGTACTGCTCGACTCCGACGGGCAGTTCCCGATCGCCAACCTGGACGCGTTCCTCGACCGCGTACGGGCCGGCGAGGCGGACGCCTTCTCCGGCGCCCGCATCAGGAAGGCCGACGGCGTCGCGTACCGGTGGGGCTCGGCGGCCAGCGGCGCGGTCAGCAACCTCACGCACGGCACCCGGTACCGCGACTACAACTCGATCTTCAAGGTGGTACGCGGCCCGCTGCTGCGCGCCCTGGCCCTGGAGTCGAGCGGGATGAACTGCTCGACCGAGATCACCGCCAGGGTCACGGAGCTCGGCCGTACCTGGGTGGAGATCCCGATCGAGCACCGGGAGCGCGGCGGCGGCGCCCGGGGGTGGCGGTTCTGGCGCGGCGCGCGGGACCGTGCCCTGTTCGTGGGCTATCTCGGCTACCGTCGGTGGCTGTTACGCCGGGGCGTGCTCCGTCTCCCGGAGGCGCCGGAGGAACCGGCGCGCGGGTTGACGGAGCGGGCCCGATGAGCGGCCGCACCGCCGTCACCCTCTTCAGCGGTGGGCGCGGCGGGGCCAGCATCGCGCGCGGCCTGCTGCGCACGCCGGGGATCGACCTCACCCTGGTGATCAACGGCTACGACAACGGGCGGTCCACCGGGGCGCTCCGGCGTTACCTCCCCGGGATGCTCGGCCCGTCGGACTTCCGCAAGAACCTCCTGGTCCATCTCGACGACCGCGACCCGCGGCAGGCCGCGCTCCGCTCGGTGCTGGAGCGCCGGCTCGTGGCCGGGACCACGCGGGAGGAGTTCGGCGAACTGGTCGCCGGACCGGCGTTCCCCGCCCTCCCGGCCGAAGCCCGCACCGCGATCACGCGGGACCTGGCCGCGTTCCTGCGCAGGCTCGACAGCCACCCCGACGGGCTCGACCTGACCGACTGCGCGCTCGGCAACCTCGTGTTCGCCGGCGCGTACCTCCGGCTGGGCGAGGACTTCAACGCCGCGGTACGCGCGTGCGCCCGGACGTTCGAGTCACCGCTCGGCCTGTTGAACGTGACCAGCGGCGAGAACGCGTACTTGGTCGCGCTCAAGCAGGACGGCCGGCTCCTGGCCGACGAGGCCGACATCGTCGCGCCGCAGGACGCCGCCGCGATCACCGACCTGTTCCTGCTCCGCGAGCCGGTCACCCCGGAGCGCCGGGCCGAGCTGGCGGCGAGACCCGTCGAGGAGGTGCGGCGGATCCTGGCGGGCCTCCGCGCCCCGGTCTCGCTGAACCCGGAGGCCGGGGACGCGATCAGGGACGCCGACCTTCTCTTGTACGGGCCCGGCACGCCGCACTCGTCACTGCTGCCCAGTTACCTGACGCCGGGGATCGCGGACGCGATCGCCGAGAGCCGGGCCGCGGCCAAGGTGTTCGTCGTCAACACCCGCGACGACCACGACGTCCAAGGGCTGAGCGCGCCCGAGCTGGTCGGCCGTACCCTGGCCTACCTTGGCGACCCGGGCAACGAGCGCGGCACCGTCACGCACGTCCTCAGCCACCGCGCACCCGAGGCACCGGGAGTGCCGTCCGACGTCGTCGCCGGCGGCGTCTGGGCGGGCGCCCGATGGGTCACCGCCGACCTGGAGGACGCCGAACGACCCGGCGTCCACTGCGGCCCCCGCACCGTACGCGCACTGACCGAGATCGCCGACGAGGCCGCGCTGGCGAGGGCCCGATGAGCCCAGCGGTGCTTGTCGCTGGGCGGCGGGTCTGGCTCTGTGATTTGGACGGCACGCTGGTCGACTCCGCGCCCGTTCACGCGGCTGCGTTCCGGGCCGCGATCGGGGAGCTGGCGCCGTCCTCGCTCGGCTCCTTCCGGTACGACGCGCATGCAGGGGCGACCACCCGGGAGGTGGTGACCGGGCTGGGCGTCGGCGGGGACGTGGCCGAACGGCTGGTCCGGCGGAAGCAGCTGCTGTACCGGGAGTACGTGGAGGCGGGCAGGGTGCCGGTGTTCCCCGGCGCGCGGCGGCTGCTCGACCACCTGACCAGCGGCGGCCGCGCGGCCTACCTGGTCACCAGCGGCAGCAGGGGGTCGGTCGAGCGGGTCCTGGAGGCGTGCTCGCTGGGCGGCTACTTCAGCGGCGTGCTCACCGGGGACGACGTCCCGTGGGGCAAGCCGGACCCGGCGTTCTACCGGCACGCCTGCGAGCGCTGGTCCGTCGACCCGGACGACGCCGTGGCCCTGGAGGACTCCGAGCACGGCGTCGCCTCCGCCGTCGGCGCCGGACTGGTGACGTTGCAGGTCAACGCAGTGGAACCGGCCGCGGGGGCGGCCCAGGTGCGGGATCTGGACGAGATCGTGGACTTCCTCGACTGGGGAGTGAGTGGCAGTGAGTGACCAGCGCGTCTGCGCGGTGATCCCGGCGGCCGGGAGCGGGACCAGGCTCGGCCTCGGCATCCCGAAGATCACACTGGAGGTCGCCGACGGCGTCACCGTGTGGCACCTGCTGCACCGGCGGCTGGGCCCCTGGGTGGAGCACGTCCACGTGGTGGTCTCCCCGGCGGGTGAGATCCCGTTCCGCCGCCTCGCCGCCGAGGAAATCGAGCGCGGCGCCGTCTCGGTGAGCGTCCAGGCGCGGCCGACGGGCATGGGCGACGCGATCTTCGGAGCCGTCGCGCACTGGGAGGGGTACGACCGGATCCTGGTGGTCTGGGGCGACCAGGTGAACCTGTCCTCGGCGACCGTGCGGCAGGTGGTGCGGGCCCGCCATGACGGCCTCACCCTCCCGCTGGTGCCGATGCCCTCGCCGTACGTCGAGTACGAGCTGGACGGATCGGCCCTGGTCAGGGTGCGGATGTCCCGCGAGGGGGACGAATGCCGGCCCGGCGGGCTCAGCGACGTCGGCGTGTTCTGCCTCGGCACGGACGGGCTGCCGGAGGCGTGGGCGGGCTACCTGCTCGACGCCGCCCCGGGTGCGGCCACCGGTGAGGTCAACTTCCTGCCGTTCCTGCCGTACCTGTCGCAGGTCCGCGACCGGCCGGTGATCGTGGTGCCGGTCAGCGACCCCTTCGAGGCCCGTGGCATCAACACCCCGGGCGACCTCGACTTCGCCCGGCAGGCGTACCAGCGGTGCCCGGACTGACCCGGCCGCGCCGCTGCCACGTCGTCTGCACCGAGGTCCCGCCGAACGTCGTCGGCGGTCTGGGACGGTACGCCGAGCGGATGCTTCCCGCCCTGCGCGACTCCGGCGTCCCCATCGAGGTGTACGGCGCGATCGGCCGGCACCTGCCGGCAGGGGTCGAGCGGACCGGCGACATCACGCTGCACCGGCTGCGCACCGCCGGAGCTCCCGCCACAGCGCCCGGCCCGCACACACCGAAAGCGGCCAACCCTGGCACATCCGAAACCAGCCACTCTGACACGCCCGGGGGCGGTCGCCCGCACAGCCCCGAAACCACCCTCCCGCGTACGCCGGGAACCGCCCGGCCTCGGGAGGCCGTCCGTCCGTTGGTGAGGATCGCCGGGTTGATCGCCTTCAATGTGCGGGTCGCGGCGCGGATTCTGCGCGCTGGTGGGCGTTCCGGGGCGGTCGTGGCGGTGCATGACTGGATGGGGTGCATCGCCGGGATCCTGTGCCGGTTGGTCGGGCGGATGCCGGTGGTGTTCCACGTGCACACCTGCGAGCACAACACTGCCCCGGGGGCGCGCCGCACCGCCGTGACCGCCGGCATCACCGCGCTGGAGAACGCGCAGGCCCGGCTGGCGAGCCTGATCGTGGTGCCGAGCGCGGGCATGCGGGACGAGCTCGTGGCGCGCGGCTGGCCGCCGGGGCGCCTGCGGGTCGTGCCGCACGGGTTCGAGGATCCCGAGCTGGTACGGCTGGCCGGGCTGTCCGGCGCCGAGCGCGACCGGCTCCGCGCGGAGGTCAGGACCAACTACCTGCCGGGCGGCGCCGGAAGGCTGGTCGTCTTCGCCGGGCGCCTGTCGTCGCACAAGGGCGTGCACACGCTGATCAAGGCGGTGCCGGCGCTGCTCCGCGATCGCGGCGACCTGCGGGTCGTGCTCGTCGGCAGCGGCGACGACGCGGAGGTGGCCCGGCTGATCGAGCGGGAGGGCGTCGGCGGGCACGTGGTCGCCGGCTACCGGTTCCTGGACCCACCCGAGGTGTTCGCGCACTTCCTGGCCGCCGACGTGTGTGCCTTTCCCTCGTCGTACGAGCCGTTCGGGCTGGTCGCGGTAGAGGCGATGGCGCTGGGGCGGCCGGTCGTGGTCGGGCCGGGTTACTCGCCGGAGGTGGTCGGCGACGGAGCGGTCCGCTGCCGTGCCGGAGAGCCCGACGAACTGGCCGCGGCCCTGTCGCGCTGCCTGGACGACCCGGAGCACGCGGCGGGGCTCGCCCGGCGCGGCGCCGAGCACGTCCGCGCGCGATACTCGTGGGCGCGCACGGCCGAAGCCACGCTCGCGGCGTACGCGGAGGTGGCCCGGTGACGTCCGCGCTCCGCGACCGGGTAGCGCGGCTGCTCGGCGGCCGCGGCTGGGCCGTCTGGCCCACGCTGGTGAGCATCGCCGCCAGCGGCACGGCCGCGGCGACCACGCTCGTCATCGCCTGGGGGATCGGCGCGGCGGCGTTCGGCCGGTTCACCCTCGTGCTGACGATCGCGCTGATCGTCACCGTCGGCATGCTGCTGAACCTGAACTACGTCATGTTCCAGGAGCTGCCGAGGGCAGAGCCGCCGGACCGGCCGGCCCTGGTGACGACGGCGCTGTTCACCACGCTGGCGCTGGGAGGCGGCCTGGTCGCCGCCGGGCTGCTGGCCGCCCCGCTGCTGACCCGCCTGCTCGGCGTCGACGTCCGTACGCTCTGCTTCGCGCTGGCGCTGGCCCTGTCGATGACGGTGAACCAGCTGACCGAGAGCTTCCTGCGCGGGCTGAAGAAGTTCGCGTACGTGGCGGGGCTCAAGCTCGTCGTCGCCGCCGTCTACCTGGCCACGGCCGCCTACTGCCTCCTGGTCGCGGGGATCCGGGACGCCGAGGTCTACCTGGTCGCGCTGATCGTCACGAACGTCGTCTTCGCCCTTGCGGCCGTGGCCGGCTTCGACGTCGTCCCGCGCTCCTGGTCGGCGTCCCTGGCCCGCTCGCTGCTGCGGCACGGCGCCTACATGAGCGTCATCGCCGCCTTCACCGCCGTGCTGTTCGGGGTGGACGTGATCTTCCTCAACCACTGGGCCTCGGGCAGCGACGTCGGCGTGTACTCGGTCTACAACGGCTTCCCGAAGCGGCTGCTCGGCGTGGTGTTCACCGAGGGGATCGGGCTGGTGCTGCTGCCCGTGCTGGCGACGGCCGACAAGGTCGCGGCGCTGCGGCGGATCGGCCACGTCGCGCCGGCGATCGCGGTGGCCACGGCGGTCTTCTCCTTCGCCGCGAGCGCGCTGTTCTTCCTGGTGCTGCGCGCGGAGTATCCGTACTCGCCCGGACTGATGGCGTTGTCGGCGGTGGGGATCGGCGTCCACACGGTGTTCAACCTCTACCTCTTCACCCTGTCGATGGACGGGGTGCGGGGCGCGAAGGTGCTCATCGCCTGCCTCGCCATCGGGTCGCCCGCCGCGCTCGCCTGCCAGGCGGTGTTCATCTCCTGGCAGGGCCTGACCGGGGGCCTGGTGGCGTTCGCACTGACCAATCTCGTCCTGGTCGCCGTCGTGGCCGCCGCCGCGGCCCGGGTGTACCGAGCACGTCCTTCGGAGGTCGAACGGTGAGAGTCGTCCACGTCATCAACCAGTTCCCGCCCAACATCACCGCGGGGCTCGGCCGCTACGTCGAGGAGATTACCCCGCACCTGACCGGCGACCTGGAGATGGCCGTGTTCACGCTGAACGACGGGCGCCTGCCGGTGCACGAGCGGCGCGACGGCGTCACCGTCTACCGGCCGCTGGGCCGCCTGCTAGGCGCGATCAGCCGCCGCCGCAGGCTCAACCGGACGCGCCGGGCCGAGTTCGTCCTGCTGGCGGTGAACGTCGTGGTGAGCAACTGGCGGTACTTCCTGCGGCTGCGGCGGCTGGCCCCCGTCGAGCGGCCCGACCTGGTCGCCGTGCACGACTCGACGAACTTCCTGGCCGCCCTGCTGTGCCACTACGTACTGCGGCTGCCGGTCGTCTTCCACGTGCACACCACCGAGTACGGAGTCGCACCGCAGCGCAGCATCACCGACCCGCTCAGCGTGTTCGCGGCCGTCGAGCGGTGGCTGGCACGGATCGCCCGCCGGGTCGTGGTCGCCACCCCGGAGGTGCGCGAGCAGCTCGCCGCCGCCGGGTGGAACCGGGACACGATCGACGTGGTCTGCCTGGGCGGCACGTTCGAGCGGCGGCTCGCCGGTGTCGACCGGGCCGCGCTCCGCTCCGGCGCCGCCGCGCTGCGCGCCCGTCTCGGCATTGCGGACGGCGACCCGGTGCTGCTCTTCGTCGGCCGCATCGAACGGCAGAAGGGGATCTACCAGCTGCTGGAGGCGATGGGGAAGATCACCGTCGCGCTCCCCCGGCTCCTGCTGGTGATCGTCGGCGAGGGGGACGAGGCCGGGGTCGCGCGGTTCGTCGCGGACGCCGGGCTGGACGGGCGCGTCCTCACCTCCGGCGGGTTCGTCGACGGCGCGGCGTTACTGGAGTACTACGAGCTGGCCGACCTCTGCGTCTTCCCCTCGCTCTTCGAGCCGTTCGGCCTGGTAGCGACCGAGGCCATGGCCCTGACCAGGCCGACGATCCTCGGCGACGGGTTCTCCCGGATCTTCCTCGGCGATCCCGCCGACCCCGCCGTGCGGTTCGCGCGAAGCGCCGACCCCGGCTCCATCGCCGATGCCGTGATCGACCTCATCGAGGATCCGGTGGCCCGCCATGCTCTCGCAGAGAGCGGGGAACGGTTCGTCAGGGAGCGGCTGAGCTGGGTCAGGGCCGCGGCGGAGACGATCGCGGTCTACCGGGCCGCGCTCTCCGTACGGGGAGCCGGGGCGGACCACCGCGCGAGGCGATGATCGAGCAGGTGAGGACCGTGTGCGGTCCCGCGCTGTAAACCGCTGCTGTACGAGATCCAAAAAGGCCCTCCGGGATGATCCCGGAGAGCCTTTGACCTGGAGCGCGGCCGACAGGAGTCGAACCCGTAACCTTCTGATCCGTAGTCAGATGCTCTATCCATTGAGCTACGGCCGCTCGGTGCTTAAGCAAGCATAGCGGGTTCTGGGCAGTACCTCGAACCGGATACGGCAATCTCGGGGTCGCGGGTTGGATCTTGGAAGGTGGGCCCCCGGTGGGGTGGGGGCCACCTTGTGCCTACGCGTCCAATCTCTTCAGTAGGCGTTCGATCATGAGGCCCAGGTCGGTGAGTCTGTGATGGATGGAGTCGTGCTGGTCCCGGGCCTGCGAACGGAACTTGGCGAAGTGGTCGTTGGTCTGCCTTCTGAAGCCCCCGATCTCGTCGTTCAGGGCGGAGACGTCCTGGGCCAGCTCAGCTTGCAGGTCCTTGATGCGGATCTTCACCTCGGCGACGTCGATCGTCGCCGTCGTGACGTCGGCGTGTATGTCCTCCATTGGCGTGCAGTTCTGTGCCGGGAAGTTCATGCGCCGGCGTCGGGCCCTCGGGCGGATGGGGGTTGCGCCGGTGGAACGCACGGTTGCTTCGAGGGCGTCTACACGGAGTTTCAGCTTGCGAATCTCCGCCTCTATATCCACGTACCCCTACCTTCGCGGTAGCTGGAAGGGATCCCGGGCGCGGCCGCTCGGGTCCCACGTTCTGTGATCGCATGGTCGCAACCAGTGTGTCGCCGTGAGAACCCGGGCCGGGTGTGGGTGGGGATTTGTTCGCCGAGGCGTAACAAAGCTGCCGGTGTTGAGGCTGGCGCTCTACTTGGTGGGAGTCCTGGCGAGGTGGCATTAGGGGCGGTGTTCTGGGTGGTTGTAGTGGCATTTCTGAGGGTGTTTCGGGGGGTGGCCGCTGTGTTGGTGGGGCCAGGGTGAGCGGTGGTGAGGGAAGCCTGTGGATACATCGAAGGGTGTATCCACAGGCGGACTTCTGGAGGAGGGGGCGGGTGGCGGGAGGTGGTGGGATGGGTGCATGAAGCGGGTGGAGTTGTGGGCTGGGCTTGCCTTCGCGATGGGGGTGGTGCTGATCGCGGGCAGGTCCTACATCGATCGCGGCGTGCCCGTGTGGGTGCTGGGTGTGCCGCTGGCTCTTACCTGTGCGGGGGTTCTGGTGCGGCGGCGGGCTCCGCTGGCCTCCTTGGGGCTCGGCGTGGTCGGGATCGTGATGGACGGGTTCGTGGGGCCGTCGTTGGGGACGGTGCTGGTTTTCACCGACAATCTGTACGCTGCGGCGCTTTATGGGCCGGCGCGGTTGGCTCGGGTGTTGCTCGGCGTCACCGCCGTGCTGGCCGTCGCGGGCGGGGCCGTGGCCGGGTTTCTCGCGGCGGACTGGCGGATGCTGGCCGTCATGGGGGTGCAGGCCGGGCTGGTGCTCATCACGCCTGTCACCACCGCCGCCGTCGTACGCGAGCAGCGGGATCGGGCCGCGGCCGAGCGGGCACGCGCCGAGCAGGTCGCCCATCTCGCCGAGCTCGACAGGCAGGCCGCGATATCCGCCGAGCGTACGCGCATGGCCCGCGAGCTGCATGACATGATCGCCAACCACTTCAGCGCCATCGCCATACAGTCCACGGCCGCGCTCTCGCGCAAGGACCTTGATCGGGACACCGTTCGGAAGATCATGGAGTCCGTGCGCGAGAACAGCGTCAAGGGGATGGCCGAGATGCGGGCCATGATCGGGCTGTTGCGGCAGGAGGGGGATGACGGCGAGAACGAAGCCACCCGGCCCCGGCTCGCGGATGCGGAGACCTTGGTCGAGAGGGTGAGACGGGCGGGGATGGCCGCGGACATGCGGGTGGAGGGGGAAGTGAGGGAGCTGCCCGCGGCCGTGGATCTCGCCGGTTACCGGATTCTGCAGGAGGCGCTCACCAACGCGCTCAAGCACGGTGAGTCGCCGGTCTCGGTGGTGGTCGGTTACGAGGACGGCCGGGTTCTGGTGAGCGTTGAGAACGCCCTTGGCGGACGAGGGCGTACGGAGTTGCCGGGCGCCGGGGCGGGGCTGGTCGGGATGCGGGAGCGGGCCTCGTTGGTGGGTGGGATCTTCGACGCCGGAGAAGTTTGGAGTGCGGAGGGCGCCGCGGCTGGTGGTGACACGGGCTCCTGGCGGGTGCTGGCGGTGCTTCCCACGGCTGCCGACGTGACACTGACGCGGGCAGGGGTTGGTTCGGGCGCTGGGGACGAGGGCGGCTCCGGGCGTGGATCTGGGGCCTGAGTTGTTGTCGTGGGCTGTGCTGGAGGTGAAGACTGGTGGCCATCAGGGTGCTGGTAGCTGACGATCATGCGGCGGTCAGGGTCGGGATCGTGCTGATTCTGGACGGGGCGGACGACATCGAGGTCGTGGGCGAGGCCGGCGATGGGGAGGAGGCCGTGGCGATGGCTCGGGAGCTGCGGCCTGACGTGGTGTTGATGGATGTACGAATGCCTCGGCTCGACGGGATTTCCGCCACTCGGGAATTGGCCGGAGTTTGTGACGTGCTGATACTCACCACGTTCGACGTCGATGAATATGTGTTCGGGGCGTTGCGGGCGGGGGCTGCGGGCTTTTTGTTGAAGAACACCGACGCCGAGTCATTGGTCGAGGCGGTTCGGGTGGTGGCTCGGGGGGACGGGCTCATTTCGCCAGGGGTCACGCGGAGGTTGATCTCGGCATTCGCGGAGCAGGCGTCGCCGGTGCGTCGGGACGCGGTGGGAGATCCGGCGGGGGGATCGGCGGGGGGATCGGCGGGGTTGACGCCTCGGGAGAGGGAGGTCCTGGCGTGTATCGGGCGTGGGTTGTCCAATGCTGAAATTGCCAGGGAGCTGGATATGGCCGAGGCGACGACCAAGACGCATGTCAGTCGGGTGCTGAACAAACTGGGGTTGCGGAGCCGGGTGCAGGCGGCGATCTACTATTCGGATTACTACTCGGATTAGGGATGGGGGCTGGGCCTTCGAGGGCTCTTGGGGGTGCAGGGGTACTGGGGATGGAGGGGCTTGGGGCGTAAGGTTCGTGGCGTGAGCAGTTCGCCGCCTTCGCCGCCGTTGCCGCCCTCGTCGGGGTCTTCTGAGCCGCCTCGGCGGCCAGGAGTGGTCGTCGCGTTGGCGGTCGCGGGGGTCTTCGCATATCTGGTCGTGAACGTGGCTGTCGGGCTTGTCGTTCTGAGCTTGGAGTCCAGCGTGGCGATCGGGGTGGGGGCCGGGGTTCTGGCGCTGTTGGGTGTCGGGGGCGGGCTGCTGCTCGTTCGACTGCGGAAGTCGTGGTCGGTGGGGCTGGGGCTGGGGACGATGATCGGGTGGGGGCTCGCGTCGATCGTGTCGGCGGGCTATTGCACCGGGCTCAATCCCGGGATGTATACGTAGGTCTACTCGTGCGACTTTGTGATGAAGGCGTTGATCGGATGGCAATTGCGGCGCCTAGTCTGATCATGACCAGGGGGTAGACCAAGCCAATGACCACACCACCACCGACGCCGCCCTCGTCGTCGTCGCCGTCCGAAGAGCCTGACGAATCGGGGCAAGGGGCGGTGCCGGCCGGGGAGCCGGAGTTCCTGCCGCCTCCGGGTGGGGAGTCGGTGCCCAAGCCGCCGCCTTCGACCGGGGGCTCCGTGGCCATGCCGCCTTCCGCTGGTGGGCCGGGTCCCATGGCGCCGCCTCCCACGGGGGAGCCGGTGCTCATGCCGCCGCCATCCGGGGTGCCGGGGCCTTTGTCGTCGCCGTCCCCGAGGGGAGGGAGCGGGTCAGGGGAGCAGGCTGACCGTCCTGGGCGGCCGGCGCACGTTTCGCCGCCCGGCCCTGGACGTCCGTCCTTCGCGCCGCCGGATCCCGGGCGCGCGCCTCAGGGACAGGTCTCGTCAGAACAGTTCTCGTCAGGGCAGGTCCCGCCTGGGCAGGCGCCCCCAGGACAGCCGCCCTTCAGGCCGTACGGACAGGCAGGGTACGCACCGCCGCCGCTCCCGCCCACCACCGCCTCCAACTCCACGGGCCTGCTGATCGGGATGCTGTTCGCCGGGCTGGCCATCTACAGCGCCCTCAACGTCGTGGTCGGCTTCTTCATCTTCTTCGCCGCCATGGGCGAGGACGGCACCGCCTTCATGATCGTCGGCACGGTGCTGCTGGCCCTGTCCGGGCTCGGCGCGGGGATCGGCCTGTGCTTCGTCCGCAAGCCGTGGGCCAGAGGTCTCGGGCTGGGTCTCATGATCGGATGGGCGCTCTGGTCGATCCTGTCCGCCGGGTTCTGCACCGGCATCAACCCGGGCCTGTACGCCTGACATGCCCTACCACGAGATATTCGTCGGCCTCGGCGTATTCGTGGCCTCCATCGTCTTCGTACGCGAGGCCAGAAGCCGCGGGGCGCTCAACGAGCAATCGCTGATCGCGGTGGCCGGAGCCCTGGTCGGCGGCGCGATCGGGATGCGGCTGGCGGGCTGGCTGGAGACGCTGGAGATCGAGAACCTCTGGCTGTACGGCTCCCGCAGCATCCTCGGCGGCCTGACCGGCGCGTACGTCGGAGTCCTGGTGGCGAAGAGGATCATCGGCTACAAGGAGCGCACCGGTGACCTGTTCGCCCCCGCGGTGGCGCTGGGCATGGCCGTGGGCCGGATCGGGTGCCATCTGACGGAGGCGCCGGGCCGGCCCACCGACCTGCCGTGGGGGGTGCACGCCCCGGCGACGGTCCCCGAATGCCCAGGCTGCCTCACCGGGCAGGCGATGCATCCGTCGTTCGTCTACGAGATCATCTTCCAGCTCGCCGCGTTCGCCGCGCTCCTGTGGGCCCGCAAGCGGCTCACCCAGCCTGGCGAGCTGTTCACGCTCTACCTCGCCGCGTACGCCGCCTTCCGCTTCCTCGTCGAGTTCACCAGGGCCAACGAGACGGTCTGGCTCGACCTGACCAGGCCCCAGTGGTTCCTGATCCCGGGGTTGCTGCTGCTGGCCGTCAGGCTCGGGTACGGCTGGCGGCGCGGCTACTACGATGCCCTTTTCGAGCGGAAGGTCATGACATGAGTGCAGGGATGGGTCTGCGGGGTGACCGCATCCTCAGGTACGTCAACGCGTTCTGCCCGAGCTGCCACGGCCGCGACCTCGACAAGGTCGAGCGGCTGAGCGGCTATCTGGCCGAGCGCGACGGACGGGTGTGGCTGGAACGCGGATGCCGCGAACACGGACTTATCCGCACGTTGTATGACGAAGACCCAGAAATCCTGAAGTACCTGGAGGAGTGGACCGCTCCCACGAAGCAGCACGTACCCGATATCTCAGGGAACTTCGCCCCGATCCCCTCCGCCTACCTCCGCGGTCTCCCCGAACTCCAGACCCAGCACACCTGCATCCTCCTCGAGGACATCGCCGAGGCCTGCAACCTCCGCTGCCCCACCTGCTTCGCCGACAGCTCACCCGACCTGACCGGCGTCGTCCCCCTCCCCGACATCCTGGCGAACGTCGACCAGCGCCTCCAGAGGGAGAACGGCAAGCTCGACGTCCTCATGCTGAGCGGCGGCGAGCCCACCCTCCACCCCGAGCTCAAGACCCTCCTCGCCGAGCTGAGCGCGCGCCCGGTCACCCGCATCCTGCTCAACACCAACGGCGTCCTGATCGCCAAGGACGACTCCCTGCTCGACCTCCTCACCGAGCACCGGGAGCGGGTGGAGGTCTACCTCCAGTACGACGGCTCGTCGGCCGAGGCGTCCAGGCACCACCGGGGCGGCGACCTGACCCGGATCAAGGCGCAGGCGGTGCGACGCCTGTCCGAGCGCGAGATCTTCACCACCCTCGTCATGACCGCCGCCCTGGGCGTGAACGACGGCGAGATCGGCGACGTCGTACGCCTCGCCCTCGACACCCCGTACGTCGGAGGCGTGTCCCTGCAACCCCAGTTCGGCTCGGGCAGGTCGGGCACCATCGACCCGATGGACCGCCTCACCCACACCGGCGTGCTCAAGCGCCTGGGCCCACAGACGGACGGCCTGGTGACCTGGCGCGACCTGACCGCCCTGCCCTGCTCCCACCCCCACTGCTGCTCGGTCGGCTACCTCATCCGCGACGACGCCCGCCAGTGGCGCTCCCTCACCGAGCTGATCGGCCACGACCGCCTCAAGCAGAACCTGGGCCTGGTCTCCAACCGCATCGCCGACTCGGAGATCCCGCGCGAGCTGCGCCTGGCCGTACAGGAGTCCCTGCTCGGCCTGCTCTCCGAGCAGTCGTCGCTGTCGCATCCGCAGATCGGCGACGTGTGGCGGACCATCTGCGAGAACTGCGACCTCGGCGTCTCCACCCTCCTCACCCTCGCCTCGTCGGCCCTGCCCGGCCGGCGGAAGAAGCTGCGCAGGATGCTGGGGGAGCGGGTGGTGCGCATCACGGTCAAACCGTTCATGGACATCTCGACCATGATCGAGGAGCGGCTCACGCAGTGCTGCGTGCACGTGGGCACGCGGGCGGAGCAGGACCAGTGCGCGCCGTTCTGCGCGGTGCAGGCGTGGCCGCAGCTCTCCCGCCAGCGACTCTCGGCGGTGGCGGCGGTGAACCGGTGAGCGGTGGATCGGTGGGTGGTGACCACGTGAGCGGTGACCACGTGAGCGGTGACCACGTGAGCGGTGAATCGACGAGCAGCGGCGCGGGGAGGGGCGAGCCGTACGATCCGCTCCGGTTGTGCGTGTACGCGACCGTCGCGCTGCTGGCCTGGCTGCTCGGCCCGTGGGCGGTGCTGGGGTTCGCGGCGCTCGGGTTCGCGGGTTACTGGAAGGCGCGGCGAGCCGGGCTGACCCGGAGCAAGTGCCTGCTCAGGGACACCCGGCTCGTGCTGGCCTACCTCGGACTCATCGGCCTGGCGGCGCTCGCGGCGATCATTCTGTGACGACCGCCAGGTCCAGGACGGTGTACTCCTTGCCGCTCAGGGCCAGGACGTGAGGTGGAGCCCGTCCGTGCCGGCCAGCCCCGCTCGGGGGTGCCGCCGCTCAGCGGTACGCGGTGGACGCCGCCCTTGCGCAGCGACCACACCAGGGAGTCGCCCGTGAGCCCGATCGCGTCGACGTCCCCGTTGACCTCGGCCACGCGCTCGGCCTCGCCGCCCGCCCTGGGCATGATCCAGAAGTCCGCCAGCCCGGCCGGGTCGGCGCCATTCCGAGGTCGGCCGCGTCCTCGGAATTACCGGACAGCACGTAGCCGTACCGGAGAAGCGCGTCGCCCCGGGTCCGGACGAGCTCGTCGAAATCCTCCACGAACCCAGGGATCGCGTAACGGGGGTGTCTGTTGCACGCCTATTCGGCGGGGACGTACAGGCTGAGCGTCTCGGCGATGCAGGCCGGCCGCTTCTCGCCCTCGATCTCGATCGTCATCTTCAGGCTGGACAGGTAGCCGGCGGGGGTGCCCTTGACGTCTGTGAGCTCGCCCAGGGCCCTGATCCGCGCGCCGACGGGGACCGGCCTGGGGAAGCGGACCTTGTTGAGCCCGTAGTTGACGCCCATCGCGATGTTCTCCACCTTGACCAGGGAGAACATGAACGCCGGCAGCAACGACAGGGTCAGGTATCCGTGGGCGATCGTGCCGCCGAACGGCCCGTCCTTGGCCCGCTCCACGTCCACGTGGATCCACTGATGGTCATCGGTGGCGTCAGCGAAGAGGTTGACCTGGTCCTGAGTGACCGTGCGCCACTCGGTCGGCCCGAACTTCTCGCCGACGGCCGCCTTGAGCTCCTGAACATTCTCGAACGTCCGCATGGGCGAACGCTATTGCCCGGCCCGGACGGCTGCCAAGTTCGGGGTGCCCCGCAGGGTGCCACCGGGCCCGCGTCTTCTGTTGCGAAGATCTTTACTCGAAACCATCGCATAGGTGTTCGAGTCCGCGCTACAGTTCTAGGTACCGCAATCGAACAGAGGTTCGGCCTGGTGAGAGGGGGTGTGTCCGATGACGGTGCTCGCGCCCGCCCCTGCTCGGACACGCCGTAGCACTTTCTTCCCAAATCTAAGACGGCCGCTATATCCGGCAATAAAGTCCGAGAGCGTGGACCCTGTGCGAAACCCCTACGCTCCCGGCGCCGGACAGCGCCCGCCGGAGCTCGCCGGGCGTGATCGCGAGCTGCAGCAGTTCGAGGTCGTGCTGGAGCGGGTCGCCCGCGGCCGTCCCGAGCGCAGCATGGTCGTGACCGGCCTGCGGGGCGTCGGCAAGACCGTTCTGCTCAACACGTTCAAGTCCATGGCCATGCAGCGGCTGTGGGGCACGGGCAAGATCGAGGCCCGGCCCGACCAGTCGATCAGGCGGCCCGTGGCGGCGGCCCTGCACATGGCGATCCGCGAGCTGGCCCCGCGGCACCGCGCGCCAGAGCGCATCGAGGAGTTCCTCGGGGTGCTCAAGGCGTTCGCGATGCGCGATCCGGCCGCGGCCAAGGGCACCTCGCACTGGTCGCCCGGGATCGAGGTGCCGGCCAGCCGCGGGCGCGCCGACTCGGGCGACCTCGAGATCGACCTCACCGAGCTGTTCGTCGACGCGGCGAGCGTGGCCACCGACCTGGCGGTGGGCATCGCCCTGTTCATCGACGAGATGCAGGACGTGCAGGCCGCCGACGTCTCCGCGCTCTGCGCCGCCTGCCACGAGCTGTCGCAGTCGGGCGGGCCGCTGATCGTGGTCGGGGCCGGGCTGCCGCACCTGCCGAGCGTGCTGTCGGCCAGCAAGAGCTATTCCGAGCGGCTCTTCCGCTACGCGCGCATCGACAAGCTCGACCGGGAGGCGGCCGACCTGGCGCTGATCCTGCCGGCGCGCGAGGAAGAGGTGGAGTTCACCCAGGAGGCGCTCGACGCCCTCTACGAGGCGGCCGACGGCTACCCCTACTTCGTGCAGGCGTACGGCAAGGTCGCCTGGGACCTGGCCCCGCGCAGCCCGATCACCATCGAAGACGTCAAGGTCTCCGCCCCGGAGGCCGAGGAGGAGCTCGCGGTCGGGTTCTTCGGCAGCCGCTACGAGCGGGCCACCCCGGCCGAGCGCGACTACATGCACGCCATGGCGCAGATCGGCGACGAGCCGGTCGCGACCGCCGAGGTGGCCGACGCCCTCGGGCGAAAGCCGTCCAGCCTCTCGCCCGCCCGCGACAGCCTCATCAAGAAAGGGCTCATCTACAGCGCCGAGCGCGGTCTGATCGCGTTCACGGTGCCGCACTTCGGGAAGTTCCTGCGCGCTCAACCGATCTGAGCGGCGCCCCTAGACCTCTATTGGGCTGTCTAGTGGGGAAGCTAGACAGCCCAATAGAGCTATATCGTCATGCCTGTCGAGGGAAATCTAGGGCTCTCTAGCGTCAGGCCGATACTGACGTATATTCCGGCAGAGAGCCGCTGTCCGCCGCGCTGACCACGGCCACCCGCACCGCCGGGCGCCGGCCGCTCAGATAGACGGCGAAGACCACGTCGTCATCGTCGTGGTTGCGAAAGGCGAAGAAACGCCAGCACAGCTCGCGCCAGGTGTCGTACGGCTCGGCCGAGACGAGCTCGCCCCGGTGCGCCCGCCAGGTGCCGCTCGACCTGAGCCGGGCGAGGGTCACGGACTCGGCGGGGCCGCGGCGCTGCTCGCAGGGGGCGCGATAGCGTACGCGGTCGATCAGCTCCTCGATCTCCGGCGACAACATCGCGAGCACGACCACCCCGGCGGCCGTGAACCACGACGGCCGGGTCGCGGCCGCCCAGCCCGTCACCGGCGTCCACAGCGCCATCCCGGCCATCCCGGTCAGCGCCACCGTCCGGCCGATCGAGCGCAGCCCGACCGGCGCCGAGCTCACCTCGCCGAAGCAGCCGCACCCCGCGTCGGGCCGCCGCCTGCGCAGCTCCAGCAGCACGTACGTGGACAGCGCGAAGAACGCGACCGTGCCCCACCGGAAGAGCGGATGCGTCGTGAGCAGCAGCCCCGAGGCCAGCACCAGCTCGCCGGCCGCGCAGACCAGCAGCGCGGGGACCTGCATGCGCCCGGGCACCAGCACCGCGGGCCCCAGCCTGGACAGCGACCCCGGCTCGCGCCCCGAGCCGACGGCGAGCACCTTCGCCGCCGTGCCGAGGAGGAGCATCATGACCAGGAGCGGGAGCTGCGATTCCAGCACGGGCCTACCCCAATCCGATCTGCGCGTTGAAGCAGCCTTTGACGAGGTCACCGCCGAGCTCGACGTACGAGGGCGGCGACAGCTCCGCGATCCGCCCGCGCGGCGAGGTGTCGCACTCGACGCAGCGGTCGCAGAAGCGCCCGGCCATGCAGCCGCACGCCACCACCGGGACGTTGGCGGAGCGGTTCGTGCACACGTTCCTGACCTGGAGCAACGACCCGACCGCGAGGTACGGCAGGCCCGCGCACGACACGCCCGTCTGGGGGCAGCCGGTGTCAGAACGTTCCAGCATGGGGTAGGCCGCGCCCCGCTCTTCCTCGTCGAACATGTCCGACCAGGTAGCCGTCCCCGAGATGCGCGACTGCATGCCCGCGTACACCGGGGGCGGTGGCGGCACGGAGCGCGCCGGGTAAGGGGGCTGGGAGGTGGCGGGCAGCAGGGCCAGGCTCGCGCCGTCCCGCCTGAGGCCGATGGCGTCGAAGAGGTAGCCGGGTTCGAACCGGGGATGGCGTACCTGGAGCCGTCCCGACGCCCGGTAGGGGATGACGACCGTACGGTGGCCGCGGTGGGGACCGCAGTCGAGCTCGACCGTCAGGTCCTTGCGGCCCGCTATGGAGAGGATCGTCCCAGTGATGCGGGTGGTGTCGGCCCAGATCCGTTCGACCACGCGGCCCTCGCGCAGGGCGCGCATCAGCACCATGGAGCCCACGGGCAGGTCGGCGGGGGCGGCCTCGGCGCCGTGCCAGGCGGTGGCCCAGGGCGCGATCACGAGGCGCTCCTCGGCGCCGTCGGGGGTCTCGATGATGATCAGGTGCGGGCTGACGTCCAAGACCTCGCCGACGACCGCGCGTAAGGGGTCGCCGTTGGCGGGGTCGGGGCCGGGAACGCCGCCCTCGCGGCCGAGCGCGGCCGCGGCGAGCACCCGCCGGCGCTCAACGCTCGGATACCCCATCCACCCTCCCTCGCCCTCATCGGGTACTAGATTCACACGACTTGGGGGCGGCTCACACCGTAGTGGCCCAGATGGGAGCAAAATACGCATCCCCGGGGAGGGAGTTCATCTCCGGCGGCGTACAAACCGCCACCGACCTTGACGGACCTTTATCCACGGCGGGCCGAAACCTGAATTGTGGTTCCGGCCTAAACGGGCATCAGGCTGCGATTCTGGCCACGATGCAGACCACCAGTTGGGAAGACGAGTTCCGCGAGTACGTCATGGCGCGCGGCCCCGCCCTGCTGCGCGCGGCCCACCAGCTCACCGGGCATCCGCTGGACGCGGAGGACCTGCTGCAGAACGCGCTGACCAAGACGTACCTGGCCTGGGACCGGATCGAGGACCGGGGCGCGCTGGACGGGTACGTCCGCCGGGCCATGGTCAACATCAACATCTCGCAGTGGCGGCGGCGCAAGCTGGAGGAGTACCCGTCGGACGAGTTGCCGGAGCCGGTCGCCCACGAAGCGGTGGCGGTCTCGGAGGTTCACGAGGCGCTCGAACAGGCCCTGCGGGAACTGCCCGAACGCATGCGGGCCGCGATCGTCCTGCGCTATTACGAGGACATGACCGAGCCGGAGATCGCCAAGACGCTGGGGATCAGCGTGGGGACGGTCAAGAGCACGGTTTCGCGCGGGATGGCCAAGCTCAGGACCGCACTGGGACTTCCGACGACTCGCTGACCGCGCCGGCTTCGGTGGCCCCGGCCGTGGCGCAGGGGCGTACGACGTCTCTGATCTTGCGCAGGGTCTTCAGGAACGCCTCCAGCTCGGCCGCCTCCAGCAGGCCGGTGAGGCACTCGTCGATGTCCCGCAGGTGCTGCGGCAGCACGGACTCCAGCCGCTCGCGCCCGGGGTCGGTGAGTGCCGCGTACGACGCCCGCCGGTCGCTCGCACACGCCTCCCGCTTCACCAGCCCCTCGCGTTCGAGCCGATCGACGACCCTGGTCATCCCGCTTGTGGACAGCCCGGTCTGCGCGGCCAGGTCGCTCATGCGCAAGCGCTGCCCGGGGGAACGTGCCAATCGGATGACGGTCTCGAAGTCGATCTCGGACAACCCCGCCGCCGTCAGCACCGGCGCGAACCGGCCCATCAACCCGGCGTGCACCTCGCTCAGCAGCCCGACGGCCGTCAGGCGGGAGTCGTCAAAGTTCATCACGCTCATACCCTAGCGGACGATAGTTGACGTGCGGAATATTCCTCGTGTAGAAATTTGTTGCCGCAGACATCCGCACCGCAAGCTTTCTGAGGAGAACCCCGATGAGCACCCGTACCTGGGAGTCCCTGACCATCCCGGCCGCCGGCACGTACAACCTGGACGTAGCGCACACCCGCATCGGCTTCGTCGTCAAGCACATGATGGTCAGCAAGGTCCGCGGCCACTTCGACAGCTTCAACGGCTCCGTCACGATCGCGGAGAACCCGCTCGAGTCGACCGCTGAGCTCGCCATCCAGACCGACAGCATCAGCACCGGCATGCCGGACCGCGACGGCCACCTGCGCAGCGACGACTTCCTGTCGACGGAGAAGTTCCCGCAGATCACCTTCAAGAGCACCCGCGTGGTGGGCCACTCCGGCGACGAGTTCACCGTCGTGGGCGACCTGACCATCCGCGACGTCACCAAGCAGGTCGAGCTCACGGTCGAGTACGGCGGCGCCGGCACGAACCCCTGGGGCCAGGCCGTCTGGGGCTTCTCGATCAGCACGGAGTTCGACCGCGAGGAGTTCGGCCTGACCTGGAACCAGGCGCTGGAGGCCGGCGGCGTGCTCGTGGGCAAGAAGGTCAAGATCGAGATCGAGGGCGAGGCCAACCCGGCCGCCTGACCCGTCGTCCACCGCTTCACGCCCGGGTTATCCACAACCCTGAAGCCCGCCCCAACTCTGGGCGGGCTTCATCCACAGGCAGTTACCCACAGGCTGTTGATAACTCTTGATGAAGGCTGGCGGGGCAATCGCTTTGCCGCCTCGCCAGAAGGCCGGTACGCTGTGCTGAGCCGCGGTGGCTTCCAGGAGGATTCGCCTAGTCAGGTCTATGGCGCCGCACTGCTAATGCGGTTTGGTGGCAACACCATCCGGGGTTCAAATCCCCGATCCTCCGCTTTTGAGCAGGGAGTATGCGAGAGATCGCATACTCCCTTTCTCGTGTCGGAGATCATTTCGGGCTCCAGATGGCACGGAGATGGCACAGGCGGTCAGATACGGCTCTTGCGCGGCACGAACGCGGCGATTGCCTGCGCGGCCTCTTCCTGGAGTTCTTCGGCCACGCTGACGTAGACCTCGCTGGTGAAGGACTCTCGGGCGTGTCCCAGGATCTCGCTGATCACCTTCATGGAGACGCCCGCCGCGTGCAGCATCGTGGCCGCGCCGTGGCGGAGGTCGTGGAACCTGACGGGCGGCAGCTTGGCACGGCCGTACAGGGTGATGAAGTGGCGGGAGACGTAGTCGGGGTTGAGCGGCTCCCCGTTCTCCTGCGTGAAGACCCGCCCGGAGTCCACCCACGCCTCACCCCACTGCATGCGCTCTTCGAGCTGGGCCTTGCGCCACGCCTTGAGGACGCGGGTGGTCTCGTCGTCGATCATCAGCTTGCGGTCGGAGTTCTCCGACTTGGTGTCGTCGAGTTCGTCGTCGGGCTGGGACTGGCGGATGTGGATCCGACGCGTCTCCAATCCGACGTCTGCCCAGTCGAGTCCGACAAGCTCACCGCGACGCAGGCCCCAGAACGCGGCCAGGTGGTACAGGGCGTAGAGGCGTTCCTTGCTCTCGGTGATGTGGTCGAGCAAGGCCCCGCAGTGGTGCTGACTCCAGACCATGACCTTGGCGGGTACGGTCCCCGTCTCCTTCCACCGCTCGACCCGCTCGGTTGTCCACAGCAGTGGACGATTCTTCACCCGCTGCTTGGACGCCGCCTGGCCGTCGTGGGAGCCGTCTACGGCGTGGCGGGCGTCTGGACCGACAACCGCCGCAAGCAGGCCGGTTTCGGCAAGCTCAAGGTGATGTTGCAGCGCGGTCAGCTCGTGCTGCCGCGCGTTCCGGAACTGCTCAAGCAGCTCCGCAGCCTGGAGTTCGAGCAGATGCCTGGCGGATCGCTGCGGATCGAGGTCCCGGCGCGCGCCGGACATGACGATCTCGTGCTCGCTCTCATGCACGCGATCTCCTGCGTCAGGCCGACGCCCGTGGAGGCGCGGCGGCGGGTCGCCGACGTGGACCACACCGTGACGCGGCTGGGGGTGCGGGTTCCGGTGGACGCCTGGCCGCTGACCTGGCACTCCGCCTCCTACACCTGGCCTGCCGAGTCGCAGGCCGACAACACCGCATGGTGAGCCGCACGGAACGCGGCCAGCCGATCAGGAAACGCACGAAGAAGGAGAAGACCATGGCCATCCCCATGGACATCCAGTTCCGCAAGACCGACCTCGACGCCCTGCCGGTGAAGGTCACCGCCGTCCGCAACGGCCTCGTGGCGGCCCTCGGCATGACGTCACGTGACGCCCGCTACTCCATTGAGCATCGGGAGAAGCTGGCCGAGAAGCTGCGCGAGGAGGCTACGGGCCAGCTCGACCAGATCGAGCGCGAGGCCGACCGCGCGGTGCAGGACATCACGACCTGGCTCGACAAGCAGTCGTCCACGCCGGGCGACCCGCAGCGGGAGTTGCTCGACGAGGTCAAGCGCCAGAGCGCTTGGTCGCGAGCGAAGGCGCTGCTCGACAAGGGTATGGACGTGCGCGCCCTGATCAAGGACGCGGTGGCGAGCAAGGACGTTGCGACCCTGACCGCGCTCCGCACCGAATGGCCCGTCTACGTCCGCACCGGAACCGACCGAGAGGTCCACCCCCGCGTCGTGGCGGAGATCCTCGACGGCATCGAGCGCGGCCTTGCCGATGCCCTGTCTGGTGACCAGGGCGCGGCGGCTCGGCTGAGGATCAAGACCGGCGAGTCACGAGAGGTCGTGAAGCGTGCCCTGTCGGAGGCGCGGAACCACGTCCAGTGGCTCACCGACAACCCCGCAGGAGAACTGCGCAGGAACGAGCGGCTGGCCGACGTGGAGGCCAATTCCACCGGGATGGCGATCATCAATGGCCAGCTCGTGAAGACCGGTGGTCGCTCGGGCGGCGAGTTCCACGGAGGTCACACCGCGCGGTAGCGGTGGAAGGTGGCCCCGCACACGCCCTCCTTGTATGTCATGGGCGGGGCCACCGGCTCGATCCGCCGCTGGTCACGCAGCGACAAGCCGAGCAGCTTCAGGGGACCGGCTCCAGGCGCATGCCGTCCAACCGGACGACCATTTGCAGGGCGAGGCAGGATGCGTGGCGGGCGAATTCGTCGAACCCGACGTAGATGTTGTGCCCAGTGTGGATGATGGTGCCGCCCGGACCTGGGGTGAAGGTGTCGGCCAGGACCCCCACCGGTTCGGCGCTGGCGGCGGTGTAGACCGCTGAGGACTTGCGGAGCTGGGGACAGTAGGCCAGCGACTCGGGGATGCACGCGGGGCAGGTGGGCGGGGCGTTGGTGAGCCCGCTGTCTTGGCTCATCGCGCGGAACGCGGTCTCGGTGATCACCCACCACATGCGCCCGGTTCGGGGGTCCCTGCCGGTCTTCCCGCAGACCTGGCACAGGCCGCGTAGCATGGCCAGCCATTGGCGCCTGACGTTCAGCATCCGCCACAGCGGTTGGCCGCGCCGGTTCTGACGGATACGGCCCCGAAGGATGCCCCCGATCCAATCGCTTGGACGTGGATCGGGATAGGTGAGCCGGATGTCGCCGAAGGGGTGCTGCTTGGCGAACAACAGGCGGTGTTCGATCGCTTCGCCGGACCACGCGATGACGTACGGGACGCGCAGTGGTGCGGGGCTGTCGGCCGCGCTGCTCACTGGTCGTTGCAGGGTGGTCATTGGGAAGTCTCCGCCTCACGCCAGGTGTGAACCACACTCTTGGCCATCGCGAGCAGCGCAAGCCGTCGAGGGCAGTCGGCCTCGATGAGGTCACTGGACGCCCGGTGCCGGCCATACAGCATGTCGCCGACACGCCAAGTGTCGAACTCCACGACCATCGGAACCGACATGGCGTTGCGCTCGCATGCCTGATGAGGACCGTGTTCGGAGGGCATGACTGTGACGCTAAGAACGTGAGCTGTGGTGTCTCAATGAGGTTGCCGAGCGTTGCCGTGAAGATCCTTGTCTCGGGATCGGCCCACACGGAGTGGGCAATCTTTGGCAACTTTCTTGATGAACGGTTAGGGAGGACGCAAACTCAGGCATGACGCATCCGTTCGGCGAGGAGGATCTCCGATGAGCCTGGAATTCCTGGGAAAGGATCCGGACAGTCCCAACGGGGGCTCGCCAACCATCTGGCAAGACAGCGAAACGGGCGATCTCTGGATTCAGGGCTGGGCGGTCCGGGACTTGGTCGCCGAGATCGGCAAGATCCCTGACGGTGAAGCAGTCGTCCGTATCCCTCGGCGCATGCTCCAGTTCCTGCCGGAGGTGAACGGTGACCACTGGCGCAGAAATTGAGCACGGTCTACGCCACTGCAAACGATCCGCCGTACACCTGGAGATGCGCGACGGGTACATGCTGGACGACCCCGACTTCCACGCCTGGCAAGCCGGTCACCGACTCGATCCCGACGACCGGCCCTCCTGGTGGCGGCCCTGGCTCCAGAACATCGTGGACGCCGTCGCGCGGGGAGCCGAAGTAAGGCGGGCCCGTATCGTCTCCGAACCCGTGAGCGACTACATCCGTTACGAGTACGACATCACCTTTCCCAACGTCCGCGCAGGTGAGCAGGTGCGTTGGCTTCCCCGCCGACAGGCCACTGATCTGGCGCTCCCCGGGAACGACTTCTGGCTGTTCGATCAGGAGATACTCCTGATCAACCATTTCAGCGGCAACGGCGACTGGTTGGACGTCGAGCATGTCACCGACCCTGCCGTGATCAAGCTGTGCAGCGAAGCCTTCGAGGCGGTCTGGCATCGCGCCGTCCCGCACGACGACTACCACGTCGATTGACCCTTGCGCTCCTCATCGTCCAGCGCACACGAGGCGCTCCAAATCCTCGCCGCCCGGCTCCGCCGGATCCGTAAGGACGCCCGCTTGTCGGGCCGAGAGCTCGGGCGGCTGGCGGGTTGGCACGCATCCAAGGTCAGCCGGATCGAGCATGCACATCGACCCCCCTCGATCCACGACGTACGGGCTTGGTGCGAGCACTGCGGAGTTCCGGAGCAGGCCGAGGACCTCATCGCCTCCCTGGAGGCGATTGAGGGCATGTTCGTCGAGTGGCGGCATATGGAACGCACAGGACTCCGCCACGCTCAGGAGTCGGTCCTGCCGCTCTGGGAGCGTACGCGGCGGTTCCGCTTCTACGCCCCCAACCTCATACCCGGCCCGCTCCAGACGCGCGCCTACATCACCGCCGTGTTGACCGCGCTCCAACAGCGCCGCGATCTCCCCGACGACGTGGAGGACGCCGTTCAGGTCCGGGTGGACAAACAGCAGGTCCTTCACATGGGCGATCATCGTTTCGTCGTCCTCCTTGAGGAGAACGTCCTTCGCCAGCCGATCGGAGGCCCCGACGTCATGACGGGCCAGCTCGGCCACCTGCTGACCGTCAGCACGCTGCCCTCCGTGTCGCTCGGCATCATCCCGTTGGGCGCAGACAGGTCCAGCATCTGGCCCACCGAAGCGTTCTTCATGTTCGACGACGAGGAGGTGACCGTTGAACTCGTGTCGGGCCATCTGACGGTCACGCGGCCACACGAGATCGCGATGTACTCCCGTACCTTCATGGAACTGGCCGAACTGGCTGTGTACGGCAAAGCCGCCCGCGCCCTGATTACGAGGGCAATCCAAGTAGTGGACGAGCAGACACCTGCTTCCCCCTGACCGAAAAAGGTTGCCCTCGGCTGACGCATCGGAGACGTCCACTTCGCGAAAGTCCGGCCCGGTGTCGTGCCTGCAATCCTCCGGTGACAAGGCCGAGATCAGCGATCGCCGAAGATGATCCCATGAGAAGCTTATGCGCGCTGCTAGGCGTCCTGGCCCTGCTGCTCACGTCGCCTCTGGCAGGCGCGGCACGCGCACAGACCAGCGGTTCACTGGCTCAGGCGATATCCGCGCTCAAGGGTGAGTTCGCAGAAAAGAGCGGTGTGCTTTTCTCCCAGAAGACCCGCAACGGCTTGGACTCGGACGCCAGCCTGACGGTCACCCACGGCAAGCACCGGTTCGCCGCCAAGACTGGCGTGTACGCCAGCGACATTACGGAGGCTTTCACCGTGGGCGACCGAGACCCGGAGCCTTTCCGCATGATTAACATTGGCCGCGACACCTATACCCAAAACTTCTGGGACAGGCTGCCCAAGGGGAAGAAGTGGAGTCATAGGCGGAATGCGGAAGGCTTCCTCTGGTCACAGAACTTGGTGGATGCGCTTAATCCGAAATTCCTCCAACTGATCTCCCGCAGCGCCGAGAAAGTACCCACCAAGGACCGATACGACGGCGTCCCCACCGCCCGATACGACGGCTCGGTTGAGGTTGGCCACCTCGGCTCGCGCCAGGCCGGCGTCTACTACGGCAAACGAACAGGGGATTGGGCAGGAGGCCGCATCACGTGGAAGCTCTGGTTGGGCCCGGATAATCTCCCCAGGCAATTCCAGGCCGAGATCGTCTACGAGCCCTACGGCCCAGATCAGAGAGCTGATACCGTGAGGACGAACGTCCTCTACAAGGGCTGGGGAACGCCTGTGCACATCACCGCCCCTCCCAAGAAGCTCGTGGTCGAGGCTGAATGAGCCCACCGCCGAGGCGTCCCGAGCGCCGCCAACATCACCCTTATGTCGCTGTGCCAGATGGCACCGTGATGGCACAAACGACGCCGCACCGTGCCATCGGAGCCCGAATCAGACCGCACAAGCAGTAGCCATTGACCTCCTGAAACGCCATGAGGTCGAACGACACCGAACACCTCATAACCAGATTTAAGGGACTGCTAATGCGGTTTGGGTTTACCGCCCATCCGGGGTTAAAATCCCCGATCCTCCGCACGTGAGAGGCCCTCTACCGAACTTCGGTAGAGGGCCTTTTTGATCTCTGAGGGCGTCATAGTTGCAGGGCTAGTTGCAACGGCTACGGATTCCCCCAGAGAGCGGAGGCGAGTCGTTCCCCCGCGTCACGCATCAAGGGTGTGGATACGTGGGTGTAGCGCTCGGTGGTGGTGACCCGGGTGTGGCCGAGCACCTGCTGTACGACGCGGATGTTCACACCCTGCTCGATGAGGAGCGTCGCGGCGGTGTAACGGGCGTCGTGGACCCGGACGTCCCGGACGCCGGCCTGCTTGAGGATGACTTTCCAGACCTTCCAGTCTTCGGTACGTTCGATGGCGGTGCCGTGCTTGGTTGCGAAGACCAGATCGTGGTCTTCCCACCGATCTCCCGCCTTCTCCCGTTCGGCACCCTGCGTCTCGTGGTGGGCCTTGAGCTGAGCGAGGAGTTCGGGTGGGCACTGGAGGGTGAGCTTGTTCTTGCCCTTGCGCTGCCGAAAGACGAGGCCACCGCCGGTTCGCTTTGGACACTTGTCCGCGTGACCGGCGCAGTCCTTGAGACAAGGCCGCTTGTAGCAGACGTGACCCGGCTTCGTGCAGCCCGGCTTACACGTCGGCCCATGCTTGTGGATCTTGCACCGCGCGTGACATGGCCGACGATGCCACTCCTCGCCGCAGGCGTGCGGGTCGTCGCACCCGTGCCGCCACTCCTGGCGCTGTACCTGGAACCAGGCCCGGATCTCCCCGGTGTTCATGTCGATGTACGACCAGCGGAGCCCGAGGGACTCTCCCTGACGGATGCCGAGTGCGAGCGCCACTGACCAGCGGGCGCCGTTCCTCTTGGTCTCAGCCACATCGAGAATCCGACGCGCCTCCTCTCGCATCAGCGGTTCGATCTCAATTTCCGCGGCCGTGGGTGCTTCCACAAGGGTGGTCACGTTGCGTGTGACCTTGTCGCGCCTGACAGCCACCTTGAGGGCCCGGGAGATGATCCGGTGCACCTTGACCGTGCTTGTCGACAAGCCCTTGTCGAGCATCGTCGTGTACGCGGTGTCGAGGTGCTCTGGAGCGACCCGGTTCAGTCTGTGTCGGCCAAGAAGCGGGATGATCCAGTGGCGCGTCCTGGAGCGGTAGTCCGTGAGCGTGCGCGGAGCCATCTTCCCCGAGACCACCAGGCGTTCACAGATCACATCAAGGCGGCGGCGCGGCGCGCCGCCGCACTCCCGGCCCTCCGCCCGCCCGCTGTCCGGGCGTGCGGCCTGGGGCCGGTCCCGGACGGCGGCGGGACACCGGGCCGGGTGCCGCACGCCTACCGCTCCGCACCGACCGAACGGCCTGGCCGGGGTTGCCACGCCGCCACACAGATGCAGCCCTTACGATCGCCACGGCATGGCTGGCCGCCGTATGTGCTTGGGGGCGATCGCCGAGCCAGGGTTTGTTCCTCACCCTGGCTCACCGAGTAACGTGGCTGATCGCCGAGCTTGACCCTCGGACCGGCGGATTGCAGGGTGACGAACCATGGGCAGGAGACGCTACGTCGCCAGAGGCGTTCCCGGCGGCTACCGAATCTGGGACAACAAGGCGCGCCGCTGGTGGGGTGACCTCTACGAGTTATGCCCCGACGATTTGCTCGAGGAGCTGAACGGCGCGCATGACTACGACAAAATCACGGCCCTCCTCAAGCGCTACAGAGCCATGAAGCGGTAGGCGGTGCTCCGCTCCAGGATCACCATCGCCGCCATCTCACCATACTGGGGCACTGCCGACGCACACGCTCATGCCGCTGACCGTTCGGCCTACTGCGTGCGCAAAGGTCGTACGTCGGATCGAGCGCGCCCCGACGGCCGGCGTGCTTGGCGTCCGCTGCTCAGCAGCAGGCGGGTCAGTCGTCAAATTCGAAACCGTCCGCCTCGGCGGCTGCAACGAGCCGCCGCATGCGGTCGGCATCTGTCGCGATGGCCGCCATCCGGGTGCCCAGCTCCTCCAGCGCGCTTCGGTCCCTTCCGTACGCGCAGAACATGCCGCCTTCGGGATCGTACGAGAACCGGCCTTCCAGGGGAGGGGCCTCGGTGCTGACGAGCACTTGCGCGACGCCTTCCCAGAAATATCCGTTTGGCTCGTGACCGAGTTCCTCGATCACGTTGTCTACCTGCGTGGTTCCCGCGTCCAGCAACAGCGCGTACTTTCCCGGGGTCGACTCGATCAGCCTCAATGGGTGCATCGGCGCATGCTGCCACTTTCGATCCCGAGCTGCAAGGCACGCTCGTCGGCCACGCACTCTTCTGCCGCATTTGGTCTACTCATAGGCATTGCCCGCAGAGGCGGGTGTCGCCACCGACCGCGTCGCGCGCGTACGATTCGAGTTCCTCCCGCTCGCCGCAGATCTTCCGATAGTCCTTGGTCCAAGTAAAAGCGCCGCTCGGCAGAAGGCTGATGCTCCGGCAGGTGGTGCGATGGAGGACCAGGTACGCCGAGGTGGGCCTACGATAGGTGTTGAGCACGAAGCCATTTGGATGAACGGCGAGCCACGCGAGATAGCCGGGATCATCGTCGATGAATTCTTGCATATCGGCCATGGTTGCAGATCCGCGCCGCACCTGCCCAAACATCCTCTTCTGCCGCGAATCGCGCCCCTCTCAAACGGCGTCAGCATGGTCGTAACCGGAGAGTTTCGGTCAGGGCATATAACAGCGTGCGCGTTAAGTGGTAGTCACGTTCCACGTTCACGACCAACGGTGCGCAACAACCAGGGCTGCTACCCGAACGAGCCGTCCTCGCGGCCGACGAACCGCCCGCAGCCATCGTGCTCGAACCGCACCCGCCCGTCAAACGGCGAGGCGGGGTTAGTGCAGGCCCCGTAGTCCAAGCCGAGCTGACCGCTCAGCGCGATCCAGAAACGGCATCCTCCGCACTGGGCGTAGTACCACTCGTCCGCATACCCAGGCTGGGCGGTGGAGCGATTCAACGACGCACCCCACCGCTCATGGCACTGATCGTTGTGATCTCGATCGTTACCTGTCCAAGGCTCACCAGTGGCCACTCTCGGTGCCTCCACCTAAATCCGAGACCGTCAGCTCCGGCGATTGCCCAGCGACCCCCATCCTCCCAGCAGCCAGCCCATCCGCGGTTGCAGTTCGGGTGCAATACAAGGCCGTTCAGAGCCGTTCAGGATGGACATCGGTTAGGCGTTGACCTGCATTGAACGATCCGGAACGGCCCGAACTGGATCTTTTAATCCGCAGGTTCAGGGTTCGTGAGCCTGTCACAATCAGGCTGTGGATTCCGAGGATTCCCCGCTTCTTAAGGCTGTCCAGCTCTATCTCACCGGCGCGCGTACCAAGGAGGCCGGCATCAACGCGACTCGCGTCGTGGAGTGTCTGGAAGACGACGACTGGGAGATGGCCCTCCTCCTTCTTGAGGATCTTGGTGATGTGGATCCACAGCCGCCTGAGTTCTGGAGCTGGCTGGCCGACGCCGCCCGCCTGATGTGGCTCAAAAATGATGCTGACTGGTACGAATGGCGGCGCGGTGAGGCCCGTAGTGGTGCCTTCAGGGCTGAACTGCGTCTCGCCCGCACCGAGGACGGAGGCCGTGCACTGCCGATACCCCCTGACGATGCGCTCCGGCCCATGTGGGACATCGGCCAGCGGACACCCGAGGGTGGGCCTCTGTGGAGCATCGCTTTCCTCTGGGTGGAGGGCCGAGACTTCCTGAAGCCGGGTGGGTGCGGGCTGGTGAGACTGGTTCCTCTGACCCCAGGGCACTGGTGGCACCTTAAGCCGGGTGACCTGATCACCATGCATGAGAGGCGACCACCCTCTGGAACGGCACGCATCATCGAGGTCATGCCCCCCGTGATGACCGCTCCTTAGTTGCAGTTCTAGTTGCAATCCAGCGCCCTCCAATGCCGTTCCAGGTAGATCGGCCGCGCTCGTTGGTCCAGGTTGAACCGATCAGGACGGGCAAGATCCGAGCTGCTAATGCGGTTGGGTTTACCGCCCATCCGGGGTTCAAATCCCCGATCCTCCGCAGGTAGGAGGCCCTCTTCCCTTGGTGGGGAGAGGGCCTTCTTTGATCTTTGAGGGCTTCATGGCTGCCACGGGGCTACGAATCACCCCAGAGCGCTGGAGGGCAGGCGCTCGCCGTCGTCCCGCATGAGGGGTGTGGATACGTGGGTGCAGCGCTCTGTGGTCACTCGGGTGTGGTCGAGGGTCTCCTGTACGACTGTACGACGCGGTTGTGCACACCCTGTCGATGAGGAGCGTCGCGGCGGTGTGGCGGGCGTCGTGCATACGGACGTCCCGGACGTCGGCTTGCTTGAGGATGGCTGTCCACAGCTTCCAGTCCTCGGCGCGCTCGATCGCGTACTGTTCTCATGCTCGGCGTCCTGGACATCGACCTGTCCGCCCCTGATCCGTGACAATCACTCTGTGCGTCTCTTATTGAAGTCGGCCCTGGCAGGGTTCGGGGTAGCGTTCTTACTGCTGCTCCTCCTCCACTGGCCGACTCGTGATTCGGATTCCGAGCTCAAGCTGGCAATGGCATTCGCGCTGGCGCCCTTCCCGCTCAGCATGGTGGCCGCGCTACTTGCCCGCCTGCCCGCCTGGCCGGCCGTCGGGCTGGTGGCACCCTTCGCCATGTCGGCGATCGTCTTCATCCAGCCCGACTATGACTCCTGGGTGTCCGACGAGAAACTCGCGTTCTACCTCTTGATAGCGGTCCCTGCGGTGACCGGCTTCATGCTCACGGCCCTGCTCTGTGCTCTGCTCTTCGGAAAGACCGTGGGCTCGCCACGAGTAGACGCGGCGTAGAGCACATGGAGAAGGCATGGAAGGCCGGCTCTTCGCTGCAACAGTTACGCGCTGTAAAGCCCGTAACCTAGCGCCCTAGACTCAGCGGCCATGGCGATCAATACGTCAGGCGATCTCTGGCGGGGTGAGAACTTCGAGGATCTCGCCGACCTTCTCCGCGAGCACCAACCGGGTGGCTACGCCGTCCAGCGAGTGAGTGAGGCAGTGTGCGCCCGATGCGCTGGAAAGCACTTCAACGTCATGGCCGATGACGTTGAAGGTTGTGTACAACGGGTCTGCGTCGCATGCGGGGATGCCTCCTATGTTGCAGACAGCGCCGACTACGTGGATGAGGCCGATCTCGGTGAATGTGCCTGCCCATGTGGGGGCGAGGAGTTCGCTGTGGCAGTCGGGTTCGCCTTCCGCAACGACGGTGAAGTGCGCTGGGTCAGCATTGGCTTGCGTTGCATCAGTGACGGAAGCCTGGGTGTATACGCAGACTGGAAGATCGATTACAGTCCCACCGCTCACCTCCTGAAACTGACCTGATCAATGATGCTCGGCTCTCGCACTTGATGAAATTGAGCATGCGGCCGGGCATGAGATTGATGAGGTCATTTGCCGGGCTCCCGCTCGCCACCGGGCATGGCAGAGTCGAACAGTACGACCGCCTCGCGTACCTCCCAGTTCGGGTCGTCGTCATCGTCCCAATCCGGCCCTGCCTCGGCGATCTGAGCTGTGGGGGTACTTCCTTTCAGCGGGGCATCGCCCGAGCGTGTCGGGCCGAAAGGGCCGCCCATCGCTCGGCGTCGCGTACGTGGCCGCCGCCTGGTGGCCAGGTTGACTCCTTGCTCGCCTGGATATCCCGCCGACTGCCGTCGTCCGCGCCAGGTGGGGGAAGTTCCGCTCCGGCGCGCTCGACGAGCACCAGGGCCGTCGCTATGAAGCCCTCCATGAGCGAGTGCAGGATCGGGTGGTTCGTACGCTCGTAGCGGTCGATGAGGGCCCCGACGAAGGCGGTGAAGGCGGTCAGGTCGATCTCGCATTCGTCGTTCTCCATGGGGCCGAGGCCCGTCGGCAGTCCCGTTTCGGGGGCGAGTGCCTCCGCTGATCGCATGAACAGGCGGGCGACGCCGTTCGACGGGTTCCAGAGGACCTGGTCACCGATTTGGAAATATTGGCTCATCGGACGAAGGCTAGTTTCGTCGGGCGGGGTCGGAGCGATTTGACCTTTTTTGTGGAGGTGTCGCCGATCTAGGCTCCATGGTCATGGTCCGCACCACCTCCAGCCCGACGGTCGACGTCACCCAGCTGTTCCCCGAGCTGGGCGCGTACGCCAGGACGGCCGTACGCCTGCATCCGCGACCAGGGAAGCCGAGCATGCACGACAGCCACATCGGAGGGCCGCTGATCTGGCCGGCCGCGGAGCCGTGGCCGGTGTGCGACCGGACGATCTCCGTGGACATCCCCTACACCGATGAGACCCCGGGAGGTCCCCGGGACCGAACGCCGGAGAGTCCGATACCCATGGTCGGCGTCGCCCAGTTCTACGCGCGCGACATCCCCGAGATCCCCTTTCCCGAGGGCACGGATCTGCTCCAGGTGCTGTGGTGCCCCAATGATCACATCGTGGACGGCAATCCCGTGCCCTTTCCGCTGCTGGTCTGGCGTACCACCTCGGACCTCACCGACGTCCTCGCCGAGCCGCCCATGCGACCTCACGACACGCCGGACAGCCCTCCTGACGCTCCGGCGGCCGAGCGGAGCATGGAGTATTACCTGCCGCGCCCCTGTGTGCTGCACCTCGAACGGGTCACTGAATTCCCCGATCCCGAAGAACTACCCGAGGAGCTCCAAGCGGCTCTCGACAAATGGGATGAGGAGACCGAGGCCGACTACCAGTACCTGCTGTCCATCGCGCCGGGCTGCAAGATCGGTGGATGGGAGTCCTGGCACCTCACCGACATGTACGAGCTCCCCTGCGAGGTCTGCGGCACCGAGACCGAGCCGCTGCTCCAACTGGACAGCAGCGAATGGGACAGCGGTAGCGAACCCCGATGGCGGCCCCTGGAAGATCGCCACCTCCGATTCGCCACGCCCGAATGCTGGGAGGCGCTCGAACCCACCACCCTAGAACTCGGCCGGTTCGCATCCCTGTACATCTTCGTCTGCCCCCGGTCCAGCGAACATGGCTACCGTCTGGCCATCCAGTAGCGGGAGGCGGCCTCGCGCCGGGCCGCCTCCCCTGAGCCGTCAGAGTTCGATGGTGTGCGTGGTCCGGGTTCCGAGGAGCCGGTTGTCGCGGTAGAACCAGCACTTGGCCTTGTAGTGGTCGCCGTTGGTGCCGCGGATTCGTGCGGTCAGGAACAGGATCGCGTTGTTCTGGTGCTTGCTGTAGATCCCGTGCTGGTGCCAGCGCGGGAGCGGGAAGCCGTGGCGGTGCAGCGGGCGGCAGGTGATGGCGTAGAGGCCGCGACCGCAGCCGGACGCGCCGGCGCCGATCTGGTAACGGGTGTTGCCTCGCCGGTAGATGTTGGCGGCCAGGCGGCAGGCGGAAGCGCCCGCAGCGGCCGCCGTGGCCGAAGCCGCTGAAGCGGCCGAAGCGGCTGATGCGGCGGACGCCTGTGTCACCACGGTGGCCGGAGCAGGTGCGGCGGCGTTGGCGGGGGTCGTGGCGAGCAAGGGGCTCAGGGTGGCCGCGGCGGACAGGGCGGCCAGGGTGCCGATGGCTCTGTTCATGGTGCCTCCTCATCGTGGGACGAGACGGGGAGCGGATGCTCCGCCTCCGAGGGTCACGGCACCCCGATGGCCTTGAACAGGCACCGACGTTGCGCATTAATGGCTGCAACAACCGCAACAATCCCCGACGCCGGCGGAGGATGCTGTGGCACGCGGTGGACGCAGAGATCGCCCGATCGATCGGCACTCCGGGCCGTCAGCCAGTTTCGTCGACGACCTGCGGCGCCTGCGGGGCGCGATGTCGTTGCAGGAGATCGGCACCCGGATGGGGTACCACTCGAGCACGGTGTCGAGACGGCTGAATCCGGACGAGCCGCCTCCGCTGGACTTCGTCCGGGCCTACGTCACGGCCTGCGGGGCCGATCCCGGTCCGTGGGAGGAGCGGTGGCGGGGGCTCACCGAGGAGCTGCCCGAGCAGCAGGCTCCGAACGGGCCGGTACGTCGCCCGCGGCGGCGCTGGATCGTCCTCGGCGCGGTGACGGTGGTGGTTGTCGCGGCGGGCATCGTGGTTCTCGCGGTTGTGCTGCTACGGCCGTCCGGTTCCGAGCCGTCCGCCGTCTCCGTCCCGACCACCAGTCCCGAGCCCCCGCAGAGGGGTACGGGGTTCCCCTGGCGGATCGATCGCATGTCCACGCGCCTCACCTCCCGCACCTGGTCCCAGAGGGCCGAGGGAAGCATCGAGATCTGGGCCGACCTGGCCTGCCCGCGGAGCGCGGCCCCGTACTGGATCGCCCTGCGGCCGGAGGGCGAGGCGGTGCGGTTCACGTGCGGCTCCTGGCAGCACCACCGGTGGGAGCGGGTCCCGCCGGGGAACCACCACTTCGAGGTGTGGAAGGACGCCGACGGTCAGGCGCTGAGCGGGGTGGGAGCGCTTCGGGCGAGCACGCCGATCGTCGAGCAGCCCAAGGCGTCGCCCTCAGGTTGAGGAGGCAGGGGGAGGCAGCAGGCTGAGGAGGCAGGGGAGGAGCGCAGGGGTGTGCGCTCTCTCCCTCGCTGCCCCACAGTCCTACAGCTGCAGGATCGACAGGATGTTCCCGGCCGGGTCGGTGAACCAGGCGATCGGCGGGCCCTCGCCGCGGGCCACGCCGCGCTCGTCCTGGCCGAGGCCCTCATAGCGTTCGAACCGCACCCCCCGGGCCGTCAGCTCGTCGACCGCCTTGTCGATGTCCTCGACGGGGAAGTTGAGGATCGTGAAGGTGGCCGGTACGTGGCCGTCCCCCTTCGGGTAGGCCAGCACCTCCGTGCCGCCCCCGAGGTGCAGCGTCAGGAGCCCGTTCTCCTCCGTGACCCGGATCCCCAGGGTCTCGCCGTAGAACTTCTTCGCGGCCCCGGTGTCGTTGACCGAGAATCCGCTGAACGCCTTGGTCGTGCCGAGCATCTCTACATCCCCTTGCGGTGTTCCTCGCTGAGCTGAATGATCTGGACGTAGTTGCCGTCCGGGTCGATCGCCGTGGCGAACAGGCTGCCGTCGCGGTCCTCGAGCTCGGCCAGCCACTGCGCGCCGGCCTGCTCCATGCGTGCCGTGACGGCCCGGGCGTCCTCCACGTCGAAGTTGAGGATCATCCTGCCGGGCTCCGGGTTCTTGTCGGCCACGTCCGCCCGCGAGTCGATGAACAGGAAGAACTCCCCGAACTTGAGCACCCGGTATCCGTTGACGTCGGTGTTCTCCTCCGGGTCGAGCGAGGAGACGTACCAGGAGCGCAGCCGGTCGGGGTCGGTGCTGGACAGCAGCAGGCTGCCCAGAACGGGTCTCTTCATGGCGAGGTCCCTTCTCTTTCTGACGGGTCGATGTACAGACCGGCCGGCCCCCGAGAAGTCATCGGCACAGCTCCCAAAATATGAAAAGCGCGGCGCGCCCGGGGAAGGGCACGCCGCGCGGTCTTCAGGGAGATCAGCCGGTACGGAGGGTGAGCCCGTACACGCTCAAGGCCTCATTGACCGGCTGGTGGTACGTGGTGCCGCCGATGGAGCAGTTGCCCGAGCCACCGGAGGTCATGCCCTGCGCCTGGCTGCCCGAGATGAACGAGCCGCCGGAGTCGCCGGGCTGTGCGCACGCGCTGGTCCTGGTCAGGCCGCTGACCGTGCCCTGCGGGTAGGTGACGCTGGCGTTGTGCTGCTGGATGGTGCCGCAACGCCAGCCGGTGGTCGAACCGGAGCGGCAGATGGACGAGCCGACCGAGGCCTGGGTGGAGCCGCGGACGGTCACGTTCGCGCCGCCGGAGCCGCGTACGTACGGGGTGGCGGTGTTGCCGGGAGCGGCGACCCAGGCGTAGTCGTTGCCCGGGAAGGACGAGCCCTGGAAGGTGCCCGTCGGGTTGGTGGTCCTGGAGCCGGTCCGGCCGCAGTGACCCGCGGTGGTGAAGCCGGGGGTGCTGCCGCGGGTGACGGCGAAGCCGACGCTGCAGCGGCTGGAGCCGATGTAGTACGCCGCGCCGCCGATGATGTTGATGAACGTCGTCGGCCGCTCGGCGGTCGCCGACACGGTGACCGCGCTCCTGTCCACGCCCGCGGCCGCGGCGAGTGCCTCGGCGGCCTCGACGGTGGGAGCCTGGACGGAGACGGTGTTGGTCGTCACGTCGACGTACCAGAGGGCGGCCGCGGCCTTGGCCCGCCTGGGAGCCTGGTCGACCTGCGTCATGACGCCGTTGAGCTGGGCCAGCGAGCGCGCTACGACGACGGGCTGCGCGCCCTGCGCCTCGATGGTGGGGGCGGTCGCCGGGTCCGTGGTGGCGACCATGAGCTTGGAGGCGTCGGCGTTCAGCCAGGCGCCGCCGTACGAACCGCCCAGTGCGGTGGTCAGGTTCGACTCGACGGCCATGGCGCGCTCCTCGTTCGCCAGGCGGGCGACGACCTGTGCCTCGGAGAGGCCGAGGTCGCGTTCGAGCGCGTCGATCATCGCGGGTGGTGCGGGGGAGGCGGATTGAGGTGCCGGGTCAGCTGCTGCTGGGCTGAGGGGGGTGGCCAGGCAGGCGGCGAGGATGATCGCGCCTGTCAGCGCACAGCGTTTACTCAACATGTGCACTCCTCGGGTGGGGGTGCTGTCAAGCTAACGGTTGCTTCGAGTCCTGCTTAGATACCAAACAGGCTCTATTTCGGTGTTATGGGGGCTTTTTGGCCATGGCCCCGAATATGAAATTTGCCGCCTTTAAGGCGAAGGCCGTGATGGGTCGGTAGGGTCCCGTTGCTGGAGGTGTTCTCTGTGCGCAATGGTGTTCGTCATTTGCTCGGCGCCGGCACGGGATTGCTGGCCACGCCGCTGATCGCGGCGGGATTTCTCTACTATGCGAGCCTGGGCGGCGGATGGGTCGCCGTGGGCGTGCTCGCGGCCACCATGATCGTCGCCGGCCTGCTGGCGGGGTCGCGGATCTCGCCGATCGCGTCGCTGGTGCCGGGCCTGGTCCTCGCGGGGCTGGCCGCGGCGGCGCTGGCGCGGGTGCCGGGGGTGGTGGCGCCCGCCCTGATCCCGGCCGGGTACGCGCGGGCGTACGCGGAGCTGGCCGAGACCTGGGCCCTGGTCGCGGGATGCGTGCTGCTGGCCGCCTCGGTCTTCCCCTCCCGCTGGCGGGGCGCCGTACGGGCGGAGCCGCCGCAGCCCCCCGAGGAGGAGGCTCCGGCGGACCCGCCGCCACCACCGTTGCCCAGGCGGATCCCGTCCCGCTACTGACCCGCGGGCACCCGCGACCGAGCCGTCAGGAGGGCGACGAGCACGTACGGAAGCGTCAGGAGCGCGAACGTCACCCCGTGCGACGCGTACGGCGAAGCCGCCCCGTACGCGGCGTAGACGCCGAGCGTCACCACGTTCGTGCCCAGACCGGCGACCGAGGTCACGGTGGCCCGCGCCGGCCCCGTGATCCGCTCCTGCAGGCGTACGTCGGCCAGCACCCCGGCCAGCTGGAACGCCCCGAAGGCCAGGGCGATCAGCACGAACCCGGCCGGGTGCCCGCTCATCGCCCCCGCGGCCATGGCCAGCGCGGCCAGCGCGAGCATCAGGGCGTACGCGCGGACCGGCATGCGCTCGGCGGGCCCCGCCAGCAGGCCGCCCGCCGTGGCTCCGACCCAGACCAGGAGGACCACCAGCGGGATGGCGGCCTTGGCCACGCCCGTCTCGGTCCCGAGGAACGGCACGTACTCCTCCAGCGCCCCCCAGATCGCCGTCACGAACGAGACCAGCAGGACCGCGCGCAGCACGCCCCGATCCGCGCGGGCCAGGGTGACGCCCTCCATCAGCACCGCCAGGTAACGCCGGTCACCGGCGTCGCCGCGGGACCTGTGCTCGGGGAGCGTCAGGGCCGTGGCCGCGCACAGGACGCAGGCCAGCACGCTGGCCACGCCCACGGCGGGGTAGCCGCCGGCCCCGAAGACGGGTACGGCCAGGCCGATCGCCGACGCGGCGCCGGCCAGGCCGAGCGAGGTGGCCCGGCCCATGACGCCCGCGTACCGGCCCGCCTGGCCGCGCCGCTCCAGCTCCTCGTACGCCAGGGCCTCGTACGAGCCCGAGCCGAGCGCCTCCGCCGCGCCCCACAGCACGAACCCGGCCGCGAACACCCAGTAGGAGGGAAAGAGCACCCACAGGGCGAAGCCCAGCCCGGCCAGCAGCGGGCCGAGGCACAGCAGCAGCCGCCGGGACACGGTGTCGGCCCAGGCGCCGGAGGGCACCTCCAGCACCATGCCCGTGAGCGACCAGATGACGAACAGGGAGGACGTCTGGGCGACGGACATCCCGGTGTCGTCGAACAGCAGTGTGTAGACCGGGTAGATCAGGATGAATTCGCTCAGGAACGCGTAGGCGTACAGCGATGCGACAAGCATGAGGCCTTCCAGGGGGACGAGTAGGGACTCCGGGGGCTGTGGTGCCCCGGAGGCCCGCGCGTCCCGCGCCGGCCCCTGGTTATGGATCAATGTCGCCAGGTCATGTGAGCGATTCTAGACGGAGATGTCCCCGATGCGCTCGCGGAAATCACGGCGCTCCAGCGCGCGCAGCGCGGCCGTCATCACCTGCTCCAGCGGCACCGGCAGCTCGGCGTCCAGCTCCGCCACGGCCCGCTCGGTGGCTGCCCACTCGGCCTCGACCAGGGGGAGCGCGGCGCGGGCCCGGTCGGTGAGGTGCACGATGCGGTGGCGGGCGTCGGAGCCCTTCTCCAGGGTGACGAAACCGGCGTGGCGCATCTGGACCACGGTCTGGCTGGCCGCCGAGTGGGTCACGCCGATCGCCCTGGCCAGGTCGCGGATGGCCATCGGCCCCTCCTCGACCAGCGTGCGCACGACGGGGGAGAAGCGGGGCCGGTATTCGGGCAGGCCGTGCTCGCTGTAGACGTCGGCGACGGCGCCGTCCATCAGCTCGTGGACGTGACGCATCAGGGTCCCCAGTCCGATCACGGAGACCAATGTAACAGCGCTGTCGAATCAGGCGGACTCGGCGTCGGGCAGCGGGATCCACTTGTGCGACCAGGCCATCAGCTCGTCCAGCACCGGGCGCAGCTCCTTGCCCATCTCGGTCAGGTGGTATTCGACGCGCACCGGCGACGTGGGCAGCACCCGTCGCTCGATGAGGCCGGCCGACTCCAGCTCGCGCAGGCGCCTGGCCAGCATCGTGTCGTTGATGCCGGGGATGGCCGACTTGAGGTCGGCGTAGCGGTGGGCGCCCGTGAAGATCATCTGGATCACCGCGCCTGACCAGCGGGCGCCGATCAGCTCCAAGGCGGTGTGGAAGCGCGTGCACACCTGGTCCAGGCTCATGAGGACATCCTAGCGTGTGATAAGAAATATTGAGCTACTCAATAAAGTTGAGTTGCTCAACTCGCGAGATCTCTAGGAGCAGTCATGGACAAGCCCGTTCTGCAGGTCATCGTCGGAAGCACCCGTCAGGGTCGCACCGGGCGCGCGGTCGCCGACTGGTTCCACGGCCGGGCCGTGGACTCAGGCGCTTTCGAGGTGGAGCTGGTCGACCTGGCGGAGGTGAACCTGCCGTTCCTCGACGAGCCCCACCACCCCAAGCAGAAGCAGTACGTGAACGCGCACACCAAGGAGTGGAGCGCCCTCGTGGACCGGGCGGACGCGTACGCGTTCGTGACGCCCGAGTACAACCACAGCTTCTCCGGCGTGCTCAAGAACGCCCTGGACTTCCTGCACTACGAGTGGCAGCACAAGCCGGCCGGGTTCGTCAGCTACGGCGGGGTCTCCGGCGGCACCCGCGCCGCCAACGGCCTGCGCCAGGTGGTCAGCACACTGAAGATGGTCCCGGTGCTGGAGGCGGTGCACATCCCGTTCGTGTGGGAGCTGCTGGGCGAGGACGGCACGTTGCGCCACAACGACGCGATGGACGCCGGCGCCGACGCCATGCTCGCCGAGCTGGCCAAGCTCACGGGCCCGCTGCGCACGATGCGGCTGTCGGAAGGCTGAGCTACGCTGCCGGACGTGGCACTGGCAGTGAGCGTGGTGGTCCGATATCGCAAGGCGGTGACGTACGGCGTGCACGCGCTGCTCGCCGCCTTGGAGACCGCCGGGGTCGAGCACGAGCTGCGGCTCGGCACCACCCCGGAGGAGACCGCCGAGCACATCCTGGCCAGTGACGCCGACCGGGTGCTGGTGCTCTGGTCGTTCTACTCGCCCGACGCCGAGGCCATGGCCGCCGAGCTGGCCACGGTCAGGTCGCTGAGCGGCGGGCGCGGGCTGCACATCGCGGGCGGCGTGCACGCCACCGCCGAGCCGCAGCAGGTCATCGACGCCGGCTGGGACCTGGCGGGCATCGGTGAGGGCGAGTCCACGATCATCTCCCTGGTCCGGGCGCTGCAGGGGGACGAGCCGCTGGCCTCGGTCCCCGGTCTGGCGATCAAGGACGCCGACGGCGTCGCGCTGCGCACCCGGCCGGCGCCGCAGCTCCCGCTCGACGCGTTTCCCTCGTTCGCGGGCAGGAACGGGCCGATCGAGATCACCCGTGGTTGCCGCTACACGTGCCGCTTCTGCCAGACGCCGTTCATGTTCGGCGGCCAGTTCCGGCACCGCTCGGTCGCCAGCGTGCGCGAGCACGTGCGCGGCATGGTCGCCAGAGGGCTGCGCGACGTGCGGTTCATCACGCCGACCTCGCTCTCCTACGGCTCCCCCGGGCCCGATCCCGACCTGGACGCGGTGGAGGAGCTGCTGGCCGGGGTCAAGGAGGAGCTGCCGCCGCACGGGCGGGTCTTCTTCGGCAGCTTCCCCTCCGAGGTGCGGCCGGAGCACGTCACGCCCGAGGCCATGCGGCTGCTCAAGCGTTACGTGGCCAACGACAACCTGATCATCGGTGCCCAGTCGGGGTCCGACCGGGTGCTGGCGGCCTCGGGGCGGGGCCACGACACCTCACCCGTGCGCGATGCCGTGCGGATCGCGGTCGAGCACGGGTTCCGGCCCAACGTCGACTTCATCTTCGGCATGCCCGGGGAGTCGGAGGCGGACCAGGCGCTGTCCCTGAAGCTCGCCGGCGACCTGGCCGACCTTGGGGCCCGCATCCACACGCACACGTTCATGCCGCTGCCCGGCACGCCGTGGCGCGACGCCGAGCCCGCGTTCATCCCGCTGGCGACGATGAGCGAGCTCGATCGGCTGGCCCAGCGGGGCGACGCCTACGGGCACTGGCGCAAGCAGGCCGAGCACGCCGCTCGGCTGGCGGAGACCGCCAAGGCCTACCCCCGCCGAACCCCCCGCCGGCGCACCACCTAGGTCCTTGGAGGGGTTGAGGGATCCGCCGCCCGGCGGGCCTGTGATCCCGCCGTTCTCCTTCGGGGTCCCGGGGAGGGCTGAGAGAGGCCTGGCGGATCTGCTGGGTTCAATTCCGGGACACCCCTGCTTGAGCGACGCCCTGCTCGGGCGGGATGCCCGCTTGGGAGTACGTCTCCCGTCGGGGCGCACGCCGGTCGGCGGCGCGCGGGCCTCACCGCTCCTCCCTCAAAGGACCCGAGCCGAGGGAGAGGGCGGGTAAGGCGTGGGGACGGGTGGAAGAGGCAGGTCAGTCGCGGTGGTCGTCGCGTTCCTCCATCGAGGACAGCACGCGGTCGAAGGCGTCGCTAACCGGGCGCAGCGCCTGCGAGAACGCGTTGACGAGCGGACCGAAGATCTCGGTCATCTCAGTCATGAAATCGGGACTCTTGCTTTCGGGAGGCGCCCAGCGCATGGCGTCCGCGCTCAGTGTCTCCCACTCGTCGACGACGCCGTCGATGGCGTCGAGCACGTGGTCAGGGTCGCTTGGCATGACCGTTCTCCGTGGAAGTCAGCCGTGGAGTCCTCCGTGGCGGGAGGGGTCGATAAGACCACGGTACTTCAGGCGGGGATGGACACGCCCACGCCGCCTCGGGTCTGTGCGCCGTACCGCTGCTTGTCGGCGTTCAGGTCGAGGGGGCGGATGCTGCTGCGGCCGGCGAGGATCTCGTCGGTGAGCAGCGAGGCCGGCACCAGCCACGACACCTCGAACTCCAGCCCGTCCGGGTCACGCGCGTACAGCGCCTTGGTCGTGCTGTGGTCGGAGGCGCCGACCAGCGCGCCCAGCTCGGTCAGCTTGGCCTGCACGCGCTCCAGCTCGTCGAGGGTGTCGACCTCCCACGCCAGGTGGTAGAGGCCGACGGACGTGCGGCCGGCCGGGGACGGGGCCGCGTCCGGGCCGATCTGGAACAGGCCCAGGTCGTGGTCGTTGGTCGAGCCCGGGGCCTGCAGGAAGGCGGCGCCGCGCATGCCCATGACCACCTCGAAGCTCAGGGCCTCCTGGTAGAAGGCGACACTGCGCTCCACGTCGCGGACGTAAAGAACCGCGTGATTGAGCCTCTGGACCGGCATGGTTCGCCCCTCTCGACTGTCTCTCGGCACCAAGTATATGAGAGTTCAACTAAATTGGGGGAGTGACCCGATGGCTGGATGAGGACGAACAGCACGCCTGGCGGAACTTCCTGGCCGCGACCCAGCTCATCGACGAGGCGCTCGACCGACAGCTGCAGCGGGACGCGGGCATGCCCCACGCGTACTACATGATCCTGGTGGCCCTCTCCGAGGCGCCCGGACGCGCGATGCGGATGAACGAGCTGGCCGCCCGGGCCCAGAGCTCCCAGAGCCGCCTCTCGCACGCCGTGAACCGCCTGGAGGAGCGCGGATGGGTACGCCGCGAGCCCTGCCCCTCCGACCGCCGCAGCAACTTCGCCGTGCTCACCGGCGAGGGGTACGCCGCGCTGGCCGCCGCCGCCCCCGGACACGTCGAGGAGGTACGGCGGAGCCTGTTCGACGTCCTCACATCCGAGCAGGTGCGGCGGTTGGACGAGATTTGCTCGGCGGTCAGGAACACGCTGGAGGGTTAGCGCGCAAACTGTCGTGCCGAGGCCGTAGCGTTCTCCGGGTACCCGACCGAGGAGAGGCCGATGCACGACACCGAAGAGGCGCTGTTCAGGGCGGTCCACGGGATTGCGGGCCGGTTCGCCGGCCAGCCGGTGCCCGTGGTGATGGACGCGTTGCTGCGCCACCTGCCCAAGGCTCCCGGCCTCGAGGTGGCGGAGATCCGCAAGATCGCGGAGGAGATCAGCGTGGGGCGCGATCCCTCGGGCTTGTGAACAAGTGCTTGTGAACAACTGATCGCCAGGGGAGCATCGAACCATGTACGAGCCAACCCCTGACGATCGATTCACGTTCGGTCTGTGGACGGTCGGCTGGCAGGCGCGCGATCCGTTCGGGGACGCCGCTCGGGCGCCCCTTGATCCCGTCGAGAGCGTGCATCGCCTGGCCGAGCTGGGGGCCTACGGCGTCACTTTCCACGACGACGACCTGCTGGCCGTCGAACCCGACCGCGACCGGGCGATCGCGGCCTTCCGGAAAGCGCTTGCCGAAACCGGGCTGAAAGTGCCCATGGCCACCACGAACCTGTTCACGCACCCCGTCTTCCGCGACGGCGCCTTCACCAGCAACGACCGTGACGTGCGGCGATACGCCCTGCGCAAGGTCACGCGCAACCTCGACCTGGCCGCCTCGCTGGGCGCCTCCACCTACGTGTGCTGGGGCGGCCGCGAGGGGGCCGAGTCGGACGCGGCCAAGGACGTACGCTCCGCGCTCGGGCGCTACAAGGAGGCTCTCGACCTGCTCTGCGGCTACGTGCGCGAGCGCGGCTACGCCATCCGCTTCGCCATCGAGCCCAAGCCGAACGAGCCCCGCGGCGACATCCTGCTGCCGACCATCGGCCACGCGCTGGCGTTCATCAGCGAGCTGGAGCATCCGGAGATGGTCGGCCTCAACCCCGAGGTGGGCCACGAGCAGATGGCCGGGCTCAATTTCGTGCACGGCATCGCCCAGGCGCTGTGGCACGGCAAGCTGTTCCACATCGACCTCAACGGCCAGCACGGGCCGCGCTTCGACCAGGACCTGGTGTTCGGCCACGGTGACGTGATGAGCGCGTTCTTCCTGGTCGACCTGCTGGAACACGGCGGATACGACGGGCCGCGGCACTTCGACTACAAGCCCCTGCGGACGGAGGACCCTTCGGACGTGTGGGTTTCGGCCGCCGCCAATATGCGGACATACCTGATACTTCGGGATAAGGCCCGAAATTTCCGGGCTGATCCGGAGGTTCGGGAGGCGCTGCGTGCCTCCCGGGTCGAGGAGCTCGCGCTGCCCACCCTCAACCGCGGCGAGACCCTGGCCGATCTCGCCGGGGACGACTTCGATCCCGAGGTGGCCGCCGGACGCGGATACCATTTCACCCATCTGAACCAGCTTGCGCTGGAGCACTTGTTAGGAGTTCGTGGGTGACGCTGGTCGCTGGGGTCGATTCCTCCACGCAGAGTTGCAAGGTCGTCATTCGTGACGCAAAGACGGGTGAGCTGGTGCGGCAGGGCCGCGCGGCGCACCCCGCGGGCACCGAGGTGCACCCGTCCCACTGGTGGACCGCGTTGCTGCAAGCCATCGAGGAGGCCGGCGGGCTGGACGGCGTGGCCGCCATCAGCGTGGGCGGTCAGCAGCACGGCATGGTCTGCCTCGACGAATCCGGAAATGTCGTACGCGATGCCCTGCTGTGGAACGACACCCGTTCCGCGCAGGCCGCCACCGACCTGACGGCGGAGCTGGGCGGGCCGCAGGCGTGGGCCGAGGGTGTGGGCTCGGTGCCGGTGGCCTCGTTCACCGTGACCAAGCTGCGCTGGCTGGCCGAGCACGAGCCGGACAACGCCCGGCGCACCGCGGCGGTCTGCCTGCCGCACGACTGGCTCACCTGGCGGCTGCGGGGGGCGCTGGCCTCCGGGGTGCCCTTCGGGGTGACGGCCTGGGAGGACGCGCCGTTGCTCGGCCTCGACGAGCTGGTCACGGACCGGGGTGACGCCTCGGGCACGGGTTACTGGTCGCCGGCGACCGGCGCCTACCGTACCGACCTGCTCAAGGCCGCCTTCGGCGCGGTCCCGCTGCTGCCCCGCGTGCTGGGTCCGGCGGAGGGCGTCACGGCGGGCGCGATGCTGATCGGGCCCGGCACGGGTGACAACATGGCCGCCGCGCTCGGCGTCGGGGCCCGGCCGGGTGACGTGGTGGTGTCGCTCGGGACGTCCGGCACCGTGTTCGCGGTCGCGGAGACGCCCAGCGCCGACCCCGCGGGCCTGGTCGCCGGCTTCGCCGACGCGACGGGGCGCTTCCTGCCGCTGGTGTGCACGCTCAACGCCGCCCGCGTCATGGACGCCGCCGCGCGGATCGCCGGGGTCGGGCTCGACGAGCTGAGCGACCTGGCCCTCCAGGCGCCCGCGGGGGCCGACGGGCTGACGCTGGTGCCGTACCTGGAGGGGGAGCGCACGCCCAACCGGCCGACGGCGACCGGCTCCCTCCACGGGCTGACCCTGGCCACCTCGACCCCGGCCCATCTGGCGCGGGCGGCCATCGAGGGCATGTTGTGCGGCCTGGCCGACGCGCTGGACGCACTGGCCCTGCGGCCGGAGCGGGTGCTGCTGATCGGCGGGGCGGCCCGCTCGGAGGCGGTGCGCCGCATCGCTCCGACGATCTTCGGCGTCTCGATCGCGGTGCCCCCGCCCGCCGAGTACGTCGCCAACGGGGCCGCGTACCAGGCGGCGACCCTGGTGGCCACGCCCGACTGGCGCTCCGAGGACACGTCGACCTACGACGGCGAGGCGGTCCCGGGGATCCGCGAGCGCTACGCCCGCGCCACGGGGCACATCCTCGACTGAGACCCCTGATCCCCTGACGCACCCCCGAGGGCCCTGAGCCGCCTTCGGGGGTGCGGCTTTTCCGGCGGAGGTGCGGCTTCTCGGCGGGTCAGTCCGCGCGCGGCGACTCGGGTGGCCCCGTGCGGCGGCCCACGGCTCAGGGGTGGATCAGGGTCGGGTCGGGGCCGGGGCCGGATGTGGGGGATGCCCCGCGGACGCGAGAGTGGTGCCATGACCGCAGCAAAGAGGCTCTACCCCCTGATCGCCTGTGCCTCGATCCTGTTCTCGGTGGTCGCCGTGGTGGTGGGCCAGTTCGGCCCCGACCCCTACCTCGACCCCATGAACGTCACCATCAGCGAGTACGCCGTGTCCGACCGCGGGGGCGTCACGGAGGTCGCGATGGCGGTGCTGGGCATCGGGTCGCTGGCGTTGCTGGCGGGGCTGCGGGCCGCGGGGGCGCCCGTGCGGGGGATGCCGGAGCGGTTGCTGATGGTGTGGTCGGGCGCCCTGGTGATCGCCGCGGTGATCCCGACCACACCCATCGGTCACGACCTGGACCTGGCGGCCCAGATCCACCGGTACGTCTCCATCGCCGCCTTCGTGAGCCTGCCGGCCGCCGGCGCGCTGCTGGTCCCGAGGCTGGCCGCGGACGCCGCCTGGAAGCCCGTGGCGCGGGTCGTGGAGTGGGTGGCGCTGGCGGGCGGGTTCGGGCTGCTGGCGATCACGTACGTGGCCATGCCGGGCGAGCGGGTGCTGATCGGGCTCGTCGAGCGGCTGCTCCTGGGTGCCGAGGTGGCCTTGCTGGGAGTGCTGGCGGTATGGCTGGTGCGGGTGGCGTGGCGGCGGAGCGTCTCGCCGGCCGTAAATTTCCCGACATATCACAGATTTATCGCTAGTCGATCTTAAAACCATCTGTTTCGGTGCTATTCTCTCCCGCGATCTTCTATCCGGGAGCAGGTGTCATGGCATCGGGCAGATCCATCAGATTCAAGATCTCGACGCTGCTCGTCATCCCCTTGATCTCCCTGGTGGCTCTCTGGGGCTTCGCCGCGAGCACCACGTCGGGGGAGGCTCTCAACCTGCTCAAGGTCGAGACCATCTGGACCGGTGTGATCAACCACACCGACGGCCTCATCGGCAACCTGCAGACCGAGCGCCTGGCCTCCGCCGAACTGATCGCGGGCGCGGTGAAGGACCCCGAGGCGCTGGCCAAGGCCCGGGCCAAGGTGGACACCAACAACAAGACGCTGCGGCAGCGGGCGCTGGCCGAGGACACTCAGTCGGCGCTCAGCCAGGACATGAAGACGCAGCTCCAGACCGTCTTCGAGGCGATCGACCGGCTCCCCGACATCAGGCAGAAGGTGGACCAGCGCCGGCTCACCCCGGGCGGCCTCGTCACCGAGTACGCGAAGATCTCCGACGAGGTCCACCTGCTGTACTCCCGCATGACGGTCAGCACCGACCTGGAGCTGGCGCTGCAGTCGCAGGGCCTGATCGCCGCCGACGAGGTGCGCGAGCTGCTGGCCCGCGAGCACGCCCTGATCATCGCCTCGAACGGCCGGGCGAGCATGCACGACGTCCACCTGCTGGCCGGCATCGACGGCAGCCGGACGTACCTCTTCCCCAAGGCCCTGGCCAACCTCGACACCGAGCTGCGGGCCCCGTTCGAGAAGCTGTTCTACTCCCCGCGCTACATCACCATGGAGAACCTCCTGGAGGGCTACATCAGCGGCCAGCCGCTGGACGTGGACCTCTGGCGGGGCATCGCCGAGCAGGTGCAGACGGAGTACCGCGAGGCCATCTGGCGCACCGGTGACAAGCTGCTGGCCCGGATGGAGCCGGCGGGCGTGGGCATCGTGGTACGGGCCGCCGTGGCCGGCGCGCTCGGCCTGATCGCGGTCGTGTTCTCCGTCGTCGTCTCGATCAGGGTCGGCCGCCGGCTCACCCGCGAGATGGGCGCGCTGCGCCGTACCGCGCTGGACCTGGCGGAGATCAGGCTGCCGGACGTGGTGGCCAAGCTGCGCAAGGGCGAGAGCGTGGACATCGCGGCCGAGGCCCCGCCCATCACGGTCGGCCAGAAGTCGACCAGCGAGGTCAGCGACCTGGCGGCGGCGTTCGACAGCGTGCAGAGCACGGCCGTGGACGCGGCCGTCGAGCAGGCCAGGCTGCGCGAGGGCGTCTCCGAGGCGCTGCGCAACCTGGCCCGGCGCAGCCAGTCGCTGCTGCAGCGCCAGCTCAAGCTGCTCGACGAGATGCAGCGCCAGACGGAGGAGCCGGAGGCGCTGGAGCGGCTGTTCAAGCTCGACCACCTGACCACCCGCATGCGCCGCCACGCCGAGGGCCTGGTGCTGCTCTCGGGCGGTGCGGCGGGCCGCAGGTGGCGCGGCGTCATCCCGATGGAGGACGTGCTGAGCGGCGCGGCCGCCCAGGTGGAGGAGTACACGCGGGTTCGCGTCTACCCGATGCCCGAGTGCGGCGTCTCCGGGGCGGCGGTGGCCGACCTCATGCACCTGTTCGCCGAGCTGATCGAGAACGCCACCGCCTTCTCCTCGCCCGGCAACGAGGTGGCCGTGCACGGCGAGACGGTCGGCCGGGGCTTCGCCGTCGAGGTCGAGGACCGCGGCCTGGGCATGGACGAGGAGACGCGCCGGGCCATCAACGAGCGCCTGGCCAGCCCGCCGGAGTTCGACCCCTCGCAGACGGAGCGGCTGGGGTTCGCGGTGGTCGGCATGCTCGCGGCCAGGCACGGCGTCCGGGTGACGCTCAAACCCTCCCCGTACGGTGGCACGACCGCGATCGTGCTCATCCCGGCGACGCTGGTCGAGCCCCTGGCGACCCCGGTGCAGCCGCTGGAGTTCGAGTCCGTCTCGGTGTCGGTCGTCCGGACGGACACCACGGGGCCGGGCGAGCTGCCGCGCCGGGTCCGCACCAGCAAGCGGGCCCCCGCCAACGGGAACGGGAACGTGCCGCAGCCGGCCCTGCAACAGGACGACCCGATGCCGCAGCAGCAGCTCCCGCGCCGCGAGCGGACCCAGGGTCTGCCCCAGCGGGAGCGGCCCACGGGTCTGCCGCAGCGGGAACGGCAGGCCGGCCTGCCGCAGCGGCTCAAGCAGGCGCCGCCTCCCGTGTCACCGGCCGAGGAGCGTTCGCCCGAGGAGACCAGGGCGCTGCTCTCCTCGCTCCAGTCCGGCTGGCAGCGCGGGCGGCAGGAAAGTGATCAGGATGGGGGATCTCAGTCGTGAGCCGCGAGCACGAGTGGGTCGACGAGGAGGCGGGGCCCGTCGTGCGGCCGTACGCGGTCGCACGCGGACGCACCAGGTCGGCCTCCTCCGAGGTCGACCTGCTGGCGACCGTCGTCTCGACGGGGCTGCCCGCCCCGGCCAAGGCCGAGCTGAGCGTGCCGCACCGGCGGCTGCTGAGCAGCGTGGCGGGGCGGTCCAAGCCCGTCGCCGAGGTCGCCTCGGATCTCGGCCTGCCCATCGGCGTCGTACGGGTGCTGCTGGGGGACCTGCTCGAACACGAACTGGTGACCGTGCGCCAGTCGCGCGACAAGGCCGCCACCCCGTCGGAGAGTCTGCTCCGCGAGGTGATCAACGGCCTGCGGGCCCTCTAGAACGGCCTGCGGGCCGCTAGTTGGCCGAGGTGAGCGTCCTCAGGGAGTGCTCCACCAGCGTGATCATGACCTCCTTGGCCGAGGTCCGCCGCCGTACGTCGCAGAGCATGACCGGGACGTCGTCGTCCAGGTCGAGCGCGATGCGCACGTCGTCCACGCTGTGCTGGTTCGCGCCGTCGAAGCAGTTGACGGCCACCACGAACGGCGTGCCGCGCTGCTCGAAGTAGTCGACGGACGGGAAGCAGTCGGTCAGCCGCCGGGTGTCGGCGATCACGACCGCGCCCAGCGCGCCGTAGGACAGCTCGTCCCACATGAACCAGAACCGCTCCTGCCCCGGCGTGCCGAACAGGTAGACGACCAGCCCTTCGCGGATCGTGATGCGGCCGAAGTCCATCGCCACGGTGGTGGTGGTCTTGGCCTCCACACCGTCGAGGTCGTCGACCCCGATCCCGCGGTCGGAGAGCACCTCCTCCGTGCGCAGCGGCTTGATCTCGCTGATCGACCCGACCAGGGTGGTCTTGCCGACGCCGAACCCCCCTGCGATCAGGATCTTGAGCGCGACGGGGTCCTCAGAGAGCACGGAGTCCATTGATCACTTCCTTGAGAATGCGCTCATTCGACCGCGACCCTCCGGCGGAGGGCGACGTCACCGAGATGAGGCCGTGGTCACGCATGTCGCCGAGCAGGACCCGGACGACGCCGACGGGCAGGTCGAGCTCGACGGCCAGGTCGGCCAGCGAGATCGGGTTACGTGCCGCCCGCAGGATGAGCTGTTGCTCGGGACCGGGCGTGTCCGGCGGGTCGCCGACGACGCGCACGGTCGCCACGAGGTCGAACGCGTCCCCGGAAGAGCGCGTGCGGCCGCGGATGAGAGCATAGGGCCGGACGACGGGCCCCGCCTCCTCATCGAACCACTGCGGGCCATCGCTCATGACGCCCCAGCGCGCGGGTTGGTGGTGATGTGCTGGCCCACCCGCTTGACCAGCATCGCCATCTCGTAAGCGATCTGGCCGACGTCCACGTTCGCCTCGGCGATCACGGCCAGGCAGGTGCCCTGGCCCGCCGCGGTGACGAACAGGAACGCCGACTCCATCTCCACGATGGTCTGGCGCACGTCACCGCCGCCGAAATGGCGTCCGGTGCCGCGGGCCAGGCTCTGGAACCCGGCCGCCACCGCCGACAGGTGCTCGGCGTCCTCACGGGTCAGACCCTTGGAGTAACCCACCGCCAGGCCGTCGGTCGACAGGATGACCGCCTGGCGCACCGCCGCGACCCTGGTGGCCAGGTCGTCCAGCAGCCAGTTCAGCTCACCGGTGTTGGTGGTAGGCACACTCATGCATCCCCCTTACTCATGGCCCCTCCTCAGAGGCTTCTTCTCTGGCGCGTTGGGTTCCCCGCTGGAATGCGGAGAACAGGTCGCGTACCTCATCAGGAGAGCGTTCGGCCTGCTGCTCCGGCTCAGGCGGTGGTTCTTCCTTGAGCTGTGGCGCCAGGTTGGCCTGGCGCACTCGTCTGGGCAGCCCGGCGTGTGTGCCCGAGGTGCCGGAGGTCACGACCGCGAGCGCCTTCTTCCGCGTACGGCTGGGCAGCGCGGCCTTGCCGTCACCGCCGGCCGCCTCCAGCGCGGTCTGCTCGGTCACCATCGAGCGCGGCACCAGCACGATGGCCGTGCTGCCGCCGAAGGGCGAGCGGCGCAGCATGACCTTGATCCCGTGCCGTTCGGACAGCTTCGCCACCACGAACATGCCCAGCCGGTCGCTGTCGGCCAGGTCGAACTCCGGCGGCGCGGCCAGCAGCGCGTTGAACCGCGCGTACTCGCCGGGCGACAGCCCGAGGCCCCTGTCCTCGACCTCGATGGCGTAGCCGTTGCTCACCAGGTCGCCGCGCACCTGGACCGTCGTGTCAGGGGGCGAGTAGATGGTGGCGTTCTCGACCAGCTCGGCCACCAGGTGGGTGAGGTCGGCGGCGGCGCTCCCGTCGATCGCGCTGACCGGCATCGCCTCCACGGCGACCCGGGTGTAGTCCTCGACCTCGGCGACCGCGGCCCGGACGATGTCGATCACGGGCACCGGCTTGCGCCAGGCGCGTCCCGGCGCGGCGCCGGACAGCACCATCAGGCTCTCGGCGTGCCGCCGCATCCGGGTGGTCAGGTGGTCCAGGCGGAAGAGCTCCTCCAGCCTGTCGGGGTCGTGCGTACGGCGCTGCATGCCGTCCAGCAGCGCGAGCTGGCGGTGCAGCAGGCCCTGCTTGCGCCGGGCGAGGTTGAGGAAGACCTGGCCGATCCCGCGCCGCAGCGCGGCCTGGCCGACCGCCGCCGTCACGGCGGTGCGCTGCACGGAACCGAAGGCCCTGGCCACGTCGGTGATCTCAGCGGAACCGCTCACCTTGATCGCCTTGGCCTCCTTCCGCACGTCGACGTCCTCGCCCCGGCGCAGCCGCGCCACGAGGTCGGGCAGCCCCTGCTGCGACAGCTCGACCGCGGCGGAGCGCAGCCCGGCCAGCTCGCCGGCCAGGCGACGACCGAAGCGTACAGAGATGATGATCGACGCGAGCACGGCGATCAAGCCGAGGCCGCCGGCGATGGAGATCTCGACCACGGTGGCGGTGGCGGCCCCCGACGTACGGGCGGCCAGGGTGTCGGCGGCGCTCACGCCGAGCTTGTCGAGCCGGGCGGTGAGCTTGTCGACGGTCTCGTGCCAGGACTCGCCGTCGGGGGGCGGCGCGCCGGTCTTGATGATCCGCGCTTCCATGGTGGCGAAGGTGAGGAACGGCTCGGTGGCGAAGACCTGCTCGTACGGCCTGCGCAGCGACACGTCGAGCCCGGCCAGGCCGCGTGAGTGCAGGAACTTCCTGGAGGCCGCGTACTCGGTGAAGGCCGCCGTCTCCGGCTCGCTGAGCCGGCCGTCGGCCAGGGCGCCGATGATGAGGGCGTGCTCCCGGGCGATGTGCTCCCTGGCCATGCCCATGGCCTGCAGCGACGAGGCCTGCTGGAAGATGGCCAGGTCGGAGACGGAGACCAGGTGGTCGTAGAGCAGGAAGATCGTGTCGAGGATGCGGTTGTACTCGTTCAGCCCGGTCAGGCGGGAGCTGGCACCGCCGTCGATGGCCGACCTGATCGTTCCGAGGCGGTCGAGGGCCGCGTCGAGGGTGCTGAGCGGCAGGCGCAGATCGCCTTCGGCGGCGCTGCCGGCCTCGGTGACGGCCTGCCTGAACTCGGTGACCGATCTGTCGGTGCGGGCGCGCTGGGCGCCGAGGACCTCCGTGAGCTCACGCGTAGTGAGCGCTTCCGAGGAGCGTACGCGCTCGGCCTGGAGCTGTAATCCCAGGTCGGTGGAGGTGACGCCGAGAGTCTGGTAAAGGGTGTTCGCGCGGAGCAGTGACTGGGCGTCGCCCATGGTGAGGTTGAGGACGAAACCCCAGAGCGCGCTCAGAGACAGGAGGGGTAGCAGCAGCAATAAGAAGATCTTGAACCGAATTGACCGGTTTCGCGAGCCCATGTCCCAACCTCGAGTCGGGGGCATTTCCACACCTTGTGTAAATACACCTCCGGAAGATCGCACAGGAGACTAGCACCGTTTATGCTTCCGGCGCAGTGGGGGGAAGACGTTCATTACCGTGATTATTGGGACAAGATCCTGCGTTCGCGACGGCTCGGGCCGAGGAGCGTCCACAGCCACGCCAGCGCCACCAGCGAGATCAGGATGAGGCCCGCCCAGTTCAGCAGCGTGTACACATGCACCTGCCACTGCGACACGTTCGGCACCCGGCCGATGCGCAGCAGCGCGAACTGCCACGGCCGGCCGGTCAGCACCAGCGTGATGGCGATGGCGATGGCGCTCATCGAGTCCCAGAGCGCGTGCAGCAGCGAGACGCCGAGATAGGCGAGCACGACGTGGCCGGTGATCCGGCCGCCCGCCGCGAACAGCACCCCGCCGGCGATCGCGGTCCACAGGCCGTGCCCGACGGGCGTCAGGATGCCGCGCAGCACCTCGGTCTCCACGAGCTGGGCCAGCGACAGGCCGTCGGCGGTGAACAGGGCGTTGAAGGCGTACCCGGCGCTCTCGAAGGCGGCGAAGCCGAAGCCGACGGTCGCGCCCAGCACCACGCCGTCCCTGGTCACGCGCCTGACGGAGTGGCGGGTGACGAAGACGAGGGCGGCCAGCTTGACGCCCTCCTCGATCAGGCCGACGAGCACGTACATGATGATCGACGGCCGCAGCCGGCTCTCCAGCAGCGAGGCGCCGAGCACGCCGAGCACGCCGCCCACCACGAACGCCATGAACAGCAGCTCGACCGTCACCGCTGGCGAGCGGCCCCGCCCGTACGCCCAGACCACGAACGTCACCGGCACCAGGAAGCTGCCGAACAGCACCACGGTGGGCACGAGGTTGGAGTTGCCGGTCCAGGAGGTGACGACCACGGTGGCCAGCCACAGGACGAACCCCGTCAGGAAGATCCGCAACCAGAGCCGCTTCACCGGAACAGCTCCTCCACGGCTCGGACCGCGGCCTCGCCGCGGGCGGCGGGCTCGGCGTCGGAACCCGCGATCGCGATCCTGCCGAACCGCCCGCGCACCGCGTCGGCGGGGAACGGCCCGTCGGGGTAGAACGCGTGCCACGGCCGGCAGTACTCCGGCGGGAGCGCGTGGCCCCACCGGTGGACGGTGATCGCCGTGATGTCGTGGCCGGGATCGAAGCCGAACGGGCCGAGCAGCCGGGCGAGCTGGTCGCGGACGGTCCGCTCCAGCACGTCGTACGGCGTCGCGAGCAGCTCCGCCCGCCCCGCCGCCGAGCCAGCGTCCGGCCCCAGCTCCGACCGGCACGGCGTGGCCAGCAACCGCACGATGTCCGGCGGCGCGAACGCCGACTCGCACCAGTACGCCCCCGTCCACCGCACCCGGCGCACCCCCAGCCGCCGCCAGGCCCCGGGGTCGCGCAGCCGCACGGTGGCCCGCAGCAGCGGCACCCGCACGGCCCGGCGCAGCTCCCGCAGCCGCTCGGCGGGCAGGTCCGGCACGAGGTGCGGCACGACCGCGCTCCAGCAGGCCAGGATCACCGCCCCGGCATCGACGGTCAGGACCTGGTGGCCGTCGAAGTAGCCCACGGTCGCCGCCCCGGCCCCGTCGCGTACCGACACCACCGGGCTGGACGTCCGCAGCCGCACCCGGCCGTCGGGCGGGGGCACGGCGGCCGGGGCCACGGGCCCGTGCCACTCCCGCCGCACGGTGGGCGAGTTGTACCTGGACGGCTTGTCCCGGTCGAGCCCCAGCCCGGAAAGTCCCGGATACCCGGTGCCCCAGGCGTCGATCGCGCCGAACGCCCGGGTGTCGTACCCCCACTCGGGGCAGGACATCGTCCGGCAGAACCGCTCCACGTCCGGATGGACCCCGCACACCTCCCGCAGGAACTGCGCGTACGTCAGCCCCGCCAGCCGCTCCTGCTTGGCCTCCGCCGGCTGCCCGGCGAACCAGTCGGGCGGCCCGCCGTGCAGCAGGCGCAGGTCCCGCCGTGCCGCCCCGGCGACCGGCAGCCGCTCGACCCAGCCGGGGGAGGAGACCTCGACCAGCGTGTCCGCGCCGAAGCTCTCCGCGTCGCACATCACGGCGCCGGCCCGGTCCCCTCGCCGCAACGGCTCGGGCCCGCCCGGCTCGTCGCGGTTGTCGAGCACCAGGACGCGGTCCCGGGGGCGGCGCCGCAGCCACTCGGAGGCCGCGCCCATCCCGCCCCGCCCGCCGCCGACCACCACCAGGTCGTAACTCTCCCCCGTGGGGACGAACGGGCCCGCATGCTCCCAGAAGCGGCCGTCCCGCAGCGCGTGCGGCACGCTGAGCGCCGCACCGGTGTCCCCGCGCACTTTGAACAGTTCGGAAGGGTCCGGGGTCTCCTGGGCCGCCTCGGCTCTTCCGGAGGCGCCGCTCGCCATCACGCAACCCACGGCGATGCCGTCGAAGAAGTCCCGGCGGGAAATGGGCAGATCCATCCCGAGGTCGCGCGGAGTCAAGCTCATGGCGCCGATCATCAGCAGCCCGCAGAAAAGCCGCACAGGGGCGCGCAGCGCCTCGAGAAACATTTTGCGCGCCCTATTACCGCGAATGCACGTTTGGAGTAGCGTCCGGAATATCACGACGGGGGGAGTCCGGTGATCGGCAAGCAGGGCAGGGTCACGGGAAGAGTCGGCCCTGGACTCGTCGGCGAGGTCATGATCCCGATCAGGGGCGGGGTGGAGGCGTTCTACGCCCATCCCAGCGTCTCCGACGAGGAGTTCCCCACCGGCACCATCGTGGTCGTGGTCGAGTACTTCCCCCCGAGGACCGTGTACGTGGCCAGAGCACTCGTCTAGGGAGGCCTCGATGACCCCCGAGCTCTACGTCCTGGCCGGCGGCGTCATCGTCGCGGCCGTCGTCCTCATCCTGCTGTTCAAGGCCGTGTGGCGGGTCGCCGAACCCAACGAGGCCCTGATCATCTCCGGCCTCGGCGCCCGCCGCCGCGGCGAGGCCGGCATCGACAGCCTGGGCTTCAAGATCATCACGGGCAAGGGCGCCGCGGTGCTGCCCGGCTTCCAGACGTCCAGGCGCCTGCGCCTGGACACCAGGGCCGCCAACCTCCAGGTCTCCTGCGTCACCCAGCAGGGCATCCCCGTGCACATCCGCGGCGTGGTGATCTATAAGGTCGGCGACGACCTCGCCTCCATCGCGAACGCCGCCCGCCGCTTCCTGGACCAGCAGGACTTCATGACCAGCGCGATCCACGAGCTGTTCACGGGGCACCTGCGCTCGATCATCGGCAACCTCACCATCGAGGACCTGATCCTCAACCGCGAGCGCCTGACCAGCGAGACCAGGGCGTCGGCGGCCGACGAGATGAGCAAGCTGGGCCTGATCGTGGACTCGCTGCAGATCCAGGAGATCGACGACGAGACCGGCTACATCGTCAACCTGGGCAAGCCGCACGCCGCCAAGGTCGCCGCCACCGCCCGCATCGCCCAGGCGCAGCGCGACCAGGAGGCCACCGAGGCCGAGCAGGTGGCCGCCGCGCACATGGCCGCGGCCCGCCGCGACGCCCGGATCAAGGAGGCCGCGTACCAGGCCGAGATCGACCGCGCCCAGGCCACGGCGCGCCAGGCGGGGCCGCTGTCGGAGGCCAGCGCCCGCCAGGAGGTGGTGGTCCAGGAGACCAGGGCCGCCGAGCTGGAGGCCCAGCTCGCCGAGCAGCGGCTCCAGTCCCAGGTGCGCAAGCCCGCCGACGCCAGGGCGTACGAGACCGTCACCCTCTCCCAGGCCGAGCGCGACGCCCGCATCGCCCAGGCGGAGGCCGAGGCCAGGGAGACGGAGCTGCGTGCCGCCGCGCAGGCCAGCCAGGTCAAGCTGGCCGCCGCCGCGGAGGCCGAGTCCGTACGGCTGCGCGGCGAGGCCGCCGGAGCCGCCACCAAGGTCGCCGGCGAGGCCGAGGCCCAGGCCGCCCAGGCCCGCGGGCTGGCCCACGCCGAGGCGACCAAGGCGCAGGGCCTGGCCGAGGCCGAGGCGTCACAGGCCAAGGGCCTGGCGGAGGCGCAGGCGATCCGGGCGCGGGCCCAGGCGCTGAAGGAGAACCAGGAGGCGGTCATCGCCCAGCAACTCGCCGAGAACTGGCCGGAAATCGTCGAGGCGGGCGCGAAGGCGTTCGCCAACGTGGACCACATGGTGGTCCTGAACGGCGCCCAGGGAGTGGAGGAACTGCTGGCGAAGGCCCTCACGCTGGGCGGCACCGGCCTGGGCCTGGCCAGGTCGCTGCTCAACAGCCCGTCCCCGAACGGCGGCGAACCGGAAATCCCTCGTAAAGCCACTGAATCCCGCGAATAGCGACGTTACTCGGCCCCTTACTCTCCGCTTCCTCTAGCGTTTTGAACAATGTCGCTGGAGTGAAATGGAGACCCCATGCATAAAGCAATTTCCGCCGTATTTGTCACCACTCTGGTCATTGCCGGATGCTCGTCAGGAGAGGAGCCCACGGCGCCCGCCGCCTCGGCGCCCCCGTCCGCGTCCGCCGCCGACACCGCCCGGCTGCGCGCCGCCCTGCTGCCGGTGCCCAAGGGCATGAGCGTCGCCTACGGGCCCGAGCTGGGGGCCTTCGGCACGCTCAAGTCCACCCAGCAGGGCCTGGCGGCGGTCCGCCAGGCCAAGGTGCAGCGCCCCGAGTGCGCGGGGGCCGCCCAGCTCGACGCCGCCAAGCCGGAGGTCGCCAAGTCGCCCGCCGCGGTGATCGCCTTCTCCGCGGCCCGCGGCTCGATCACGCAGGCGGTCGTGTCGCTGCCGTCCGCCGCCTTCCCCGCGCCGCTGCCGCGGCAGTGCGCCTCCTACACGGCCGACGTCGGCGGCAGCCAGGTCACCTACAAGACGCGCACCCTGGACATGCCGGCCAAGGGCGACCAGTCGCGGGCCTACCTCACCACGGCCGTGGGCGACAAGAACAATGCGCAGATCGGCTCGGTGATGATCAGGCGGGGCACGCTGATCATGTCGATGCTCGTGGTCGGCCAGCGGGTCAAGCCCCAGGGCCTGTACGCGCTGGCGAACCTCGCCGACCAGAACCTGGCGCGGGTCAAGGGATAGGTCGTTTCACGACGGCTCGGGGCGCCCCTGGCCCGCCCCGGCGGGGCGCCACTCCGGACCGCTCAGATGAGGACGTGGTCGTCGGGGCGGCCGACGAAGGCGAACTGGGCGTTCCTGGTCAGCTTGATGTGGTCGGCCTGCCAGGTGTGCATCGAGGTGTCGGCGCTGCGCCAGTAGACGAAGTTGAAGCGGTCCGCCGAGTAGATCTTGACGGAGTCCTCCTTCAGCCGCCGTACGAGGTGGGTGTCCTCGCCCCGGGTGATGTCGGCGAAGCGGTACGAGCGGAAGAGGTCCGCCTTGCCGAGGAACGTGCCGCCCTGGACCAGCCACGAGTAGCGGTGCTCCAGGCCGGGCAGGCGGAGCATGGTGGTGTTGCTGCCCTCGAAGTACGCGTAGTGCGCGCCCTTGCCGGTCAGCTCGGCGTCGGAGTAGTCGAACGCGCGGACCAGGTCCGACAGGTAGTGCTCCCCGTACAGGTTGTCGTCGTCCATCTTGGCGATCAGCTCGCCCTCCGCGGCGGCGATGCCCAGGTTCATGCACGCGCCGAGCGACAGCGAGGCGTCGGCGGGCAGGACCACGACGTCCGTGATGCCCGCCATGCGAGCCTTGTCGGCCACTACGACCGGGTCGATGTCCAGGCCGTGCAGCACCATGACGAGCTGCAGCGGGCGGTGGATCTGCTTGGCCACCGAGGAGATCGCGTGCTCGATCTGCGCGGCGCGGTTGGTGGGCAGCACGACGGAGATCGAGCGGGACCTGGGCGTCACGTGGTGCCCGAGGTCCTGGAGGATCTGGTCCACGCGGTGCGAGAACAGGTGCTTGTCGAACACCTCGCGCATCGCCAGATGGCCCATCCTGGCCCGCAGCTCGGGGCTGTTGATCAGGTGCAGGACCTGGTTGTACGACTCGATCGGCTCGCGCGCGATCGGGACGAGCTCGCCGAACGTCTCCTCGATCGCCCGCGACCACCCCGACACGACGGGGGTCGCGCAGGCGGACAGCTCGAAGACGCGCCGGGCGCACATGGTCGGCGAGTCGAGCACGGAGTTGACGTTGAGGAAGACCTTGTACATCCGGTACGCGGCCAGCATCTGGTCGTAGGGCAGCTCGCCCACGATGTGCGGCCGGTACTTCTCCGGCCAGGCGTACTTCTCGTCCACCTCGCCGTTGCGCGCGAAGATGTGCAGGCCCAGCTCCCTGACCGGGTCGAGCACGGTCTCCATCTGCTCGCGGCGCTCGGGGTGCTTGTCCCGGAAGTACATCCCGGCGAAGACCACGTCGTGCAGGCGGCCCTTGTTCTGCTGGATCGGGTTGTGCACGCGGGGCTGGGCGGCGAACTGCAGCACGTCCACCCGGTCGTGTCCCAAAATTTCCCGATACTTCGGCAGCATGTCACCGTCGCAGGTGAACACGTAGTCGAACAGCTTGGCCGTGTCGATGAAGAAGTCGAAGTTCGGCGGGTCCTCCTTGTTCCAGAAGACCGTCGGGATGCCCTCCTGCCGGCACCAGGCCACCAGGTCGCGCAGCGGCTCCTTGGGAGCGTTCGTGCCGGTCATCTGGTAGCGCCAGCGGCCCTGGTTCCCGTGCCAGGCCGACTCGCAGAACAGCAGGTCAGGCCGCTTCTCCGCGAAGATCTCCGGCCAGTCCTTGAGCCCGAACTCGATCTGGTCCCACTCGTAGCGGAAGGCCGCCCTGGAGAAGTCGTCCAGGATCACCGCGACCTTCAGGTCCGGCCTGTTCACCGGGCCGGTCGGCCACTTCGCCGGCGGCACCTCGACCCGCGGCGGCCGGTGGTTCGCCAGCTCCGTGGCCTCGCTCACCGGAGTCGGCGGCTTGGGCGCCCGCTCCCTCGACCGGACCGCCTCGACGATCTTCCCCGGGCTCTTCGAGCCCAGGGCCTCGCCCAGCTTGAACGTGCGCTTGGCCTGGGTGGCCTCCAGCTTCCAGCTCGCGTACGCGGCCTTGGCCTCGGCGATCTCCAGGCGGCGGCGCAGCTCCGTGACCTCCGCCTCGTACCGCTCGACGAGCTTGCGCTCCTCGGGCAGCCAGTTGACGGGCCCGAGTCGCTGGAAGGTGGGCTCTTCGGGGGTTTCGGCCATGGTGGTACGCCTATCGCTCAGCGGAGGTATGTCATAGTACGGCGATTACAGCCGCTATTCGGGGCGTTTGCCGTGAGAGGCAGGGGCCAGGTTGTCGCCCTTCAGCCAGGCGGCGATCACCGTGGCGATCCGCGGCCCGGCCTTGCCGTCCCAGAGCACCGGCAGCTCGCCGGCCGGCGTGGCGGCTCCGTCGGCCAGCGCCTTCTCCGCCGCGGCGGGCAACAGGGCCGGGGTGACCAGGCGGTTCGTGCCGTGCGTGATCGTGATCGGCCGCTCGGTGTTGGGCCTGACGGTCAGGCAGGGGACGCCCAGCATGGTCGTCTCCTCCTGGACGCCGCCGGAGTCCGTGACGACCAGCGCGGCACCGCGTACGAGTGAGAGGAAGTCCACATAGCCCAGCGGGTCCACCACCCGGACCGGACCGCCGTCCACGAGACCGGCCTCGGCCAGCCGCGCCTTGCCGCGCGGGTGGATCGGCACCACGATCGGGATCTGCCGGGAGACCTCCAGCACCGCGTCGACCAGTTCCTTGGCGGCCTCGGGGGTGTCCACGTTCGCCGGGCGGTGCAGGGTGGCCACCGCGTAGCGCTCGGGCAGGCCAAGCCGCGCCACCACGGGCGCCGGGTCCAGCGCCGGCAGCGCCGAGAAGAGGCTGTCGATCATGGGGTTGCCCACCAGGTGCACCTTGGACGCGGGCACGCCCTCGTTCGCCAGGAACGCCAGCGCCTCCGGCGAGGTGGCGAAGAGCAGGTCGGCCAGCGCGTCGGTGACGACCCGGTTGACCTCCTCGGGCATGCCGCGGTCGAACGAGCGCAGCCCCGCCTCCACGTGCGCGGTGGGCACGCCGAGCTTGGCGCAGACCAGGATCGCCGCCAGCGTGGAGTTGACGTCGCCGTACACCACGACCAGGTCGGGCTCCTGCTCCTGGACGACCTCCTCCAGGCCGACGAGCAGGGCCGCCGTCTGCTTGGCGTGGCTGCCGGAGCCGACCCCCAGGTTCGCCACCGGCTCGGGCAGGCCCAGATCGGCGAAGAAGACGTCGGACATCAGTGCGTCATAGTGCTGACCAGTGTGGATGATGCCCTGCCGCACACCGAGCTCGCCGAGTGCCCGCACCACCGGGGCCGCTTTCACGAAATTGGGACGAGCACCCAATACGTGCAGGACCAGGGGGTTCTCCCTCATTGACCTCGCCTTTCATAGCGGAAGGGAAAAAACGCTGCCTATGGTACGGTCCCTGCGTGGCATCCGACGCCAGTCGTCAAGACTCCTCCCGTAGATCTGACGGGGTCTCCGCGAAGTCCGCCCGTGCCGGCGTCGGTGGACTTCTCAAGGGCTTCGTCCAGCACCCGATCATCGTTTCCCGCGTCGTCGCGACAAAGGTCAAGTCCGACCCGGTCCGAGTGGCCCAGGCCGCCGCCGACGCGCTCCCGCCCCGGCTGCGTCCCATCGTGGGCAGCGTGGCCTGGCCGGCCGCCCGCCGGGCCCGGCGCATCGTGCGCAAGTTCGGCATGCGCGTGGTCAAGGGGCCGTGGAACGAGGCCAAGGAACACTGGGACGCCGGCCGGGTCAGCGAGGCCGCCGCCGTGCTCGAGGCCCACACCAAATACCCGTTCGTCAAGCGCAGGGCCGCCTACTACCGGGGCGAGCTGGCCGCGATCAGTCCCGACCCGATCCCGCCGGGGCCCAAGGTGGCCATCCGGGAGCGGGTCCAGAACCGGGTCCTGCACGTGGTCACGAACGCGCTGCCGTACACGCAGGCCGGCTACACCGTGCGCACCCACCGCATCGTCACCTCGCAGAAGGCCGCCGGGATCGACCCGCACGTGGTCACGAGCTGGGGCTGGCCGATGTTGCAGGGGCACGCGGACGCGGCGCCGTACGAGGAGATCGACGGCATCCCCTACCACCGGCTGCTGCCGGACGGCCACGGCGAGATGCCGTTCGAGACCCAGGGGCGCATCATCAGGGGCGCCGACCGGGTCACCGAGCTGGTGACGCAGCTGCGGCCGCAGATCGTGCACGCCGCCACCGACCACCGCAACGGCTCGATCGCGCACGCCGTGCGCGACAGGACGGGCACGCCGTTCGTCTACGAGGTGCGCGGCTTCCTGGAGGAGACCTGGGCCTCGCGCGACCCGATCCGCATCGGCAGCCAGCGTCACGTGCTCCAGCGCGACCGCGAGGCGTTCCTCATGCGTGCGGCGGACGCGGTCGTCACGCTGGCCGAGACGATGGCCACCGAGATCGTCGAGCGCGGAGTGCCCAGGGAGAAGATCCACCTGGCGCCCAACGCGGTGGACGACTCGCTGCTGTCGGTCCACTACGACGGGGCCTCCTTCCGGCACCGGTACGGTATCGCCGACGGCGAGATCGTCGTCGGCTCGGTGTCCAGCATCGTGGCCTACGAGGGCTTCGCCACCCTGCTGCGGGCCGCGGCGCTGCTGCGCGACGACGGCACCCCCGTACGCGTGCTCATCGTCGGCGACGGCACCGAGCGCGACAACCTCCTGGCGCTGGTCGACGAGCTGGGCCTGAAGGACGCCATCCTGCCCGGCCGGGTCGGCCCCGACGAGGCGCTGCAGGCGCAGGACGCCATCGACATCTTCGCCTGCCCGCGGGAGGACCTGCGCGTTTGCCGACTTGTTACGCCATTGAAACCCGTCGAGGCGATGGCGCTCGGCAAGCCCGTCGTGCTCAGCGATCTGCCCGCGCTGTCCGAGCTCGTGGGCTCCGACGGCGCCGGGCTGCTGGTGCCGCCGGGCGACCCGGCTGAGCTGGCCAAGGCGATCGCCGGGCTCCGTGAGGACCCGGCCAGGCGTGCTGAGATGGGTGAGGCAGGACGGGCGGAAGTGGCTGCCAAGCGCACTTGGAGCCGCGTTGCCGAGACTTATCAAGCTCTATACCGATCGCTTGCCGAATGATGACCTTCACGTTGGCTGTCTCTTCTGACGGGTTCGGTCGCATTAGGCGTGAGCTAGGTGGACTTGAGATAACCTTTGCGACCATGAAGTGTTGTTTCCGGCTCCCAAAGGCACAGCTGTGACAGAAATCGACTTGGCTGTCATCGGTCTGGGCTACGTCGGCATGCCGCTCGCCAAGGAGGCGGTGGCCGCCGGCCTGCGGGTGGTGGGCGTGGACGTCGACTCCGCCAAGGTCGACGCGCTCAACTCCGGGCAGTCCTACATCGACGACCTGACCGACGCCGACCTCGAGCACATGCTGGCCAACGGGTTCAGCGCCACGCTCGACGAGACCGTGCTGGCCAGGAGCAACACGATCGTCATATGCGTGCCGACGCCGCTGGACGAGGACCACCGCCCGGACCTGTCCGCGGTGGAGGGTGCGACCAGGACCGTCGCCCGCAACCTCAGCAAGGGCACGCTCGTCGTCCTCGAGTCCACCACGTGGCCCGGCACCACCGACGAGGTGGCCAGGCCGCTGCTGGAGACCTCGGGGCTGGTCGCGGGCGACGGCTTCCACCTGGCCTTCTCGCCCGAGCGCATCGACCCGGGCAACCCCAAGTTCGGCCTGCGCAACACCCCCAAGGTGGTGGGCGGCTACACGCCGACCTGCCGCGACCGGGCGACGGCGTTCTACGGTCAGTTCATCGAGCAGGTGGTGCCCGTCAGCGGCACCCGCGAGGCCGAGATGGCCAAGCTGCTGGAGAACACCTACCGGCACGTCAACATCGCCCTCGTCAACGAGATGGCGATCTTCTGCGACGAGCTCGGGATCGACCTGTGGGAGGCCATCGAGGCGGCGGCCACCAAGCCGTTCGGCTTCCAGAAGTTCCTGCCGGGTCCGGGCGTGGGCGGGCACTGCATCCCCGTCGACCCCTCGTACCTGTCGTACACGGTGCGCAAGCTCGGTTACCCGTTCCGGTTCGTGGAGCTGGCGCAGGAGATCAACGAGCGGATGCCGTCGTACGTGGTGGCCCGCGTGCAGCGACTGCTGAACAGGCATAAGAAGCCCGTAAACGGCGCCAGAGTGGTTATGCTCGGCGTCACCTACAAACCGGATATCGCAGACGAGCGTGAGACTCCGGCCCTGCCGGTGGCGCGTGCGCTGCTGGAGCTGGGTGCCGAGCTCTCGTTCGCGGACCCGTACGTCAAGGAGTGGTCGGTAGACGGCACCCCGGTGCCGCGTGAAGAGGATCTGGCCGAGGCCGTGATCAACGCGGACGTGACGCTGCTCATGCAGCAGCACGCCGCGTTCGACCTCGGCATGGTCGAGGCGAAGGCCAGGCTCGTGCTGGACACCCGAGGCGTGCTCGCCGAGGGTGAACGCGTCGAGCGGCTGTAGCGACGGAGGGCTGCGCGCAGTGCACGTGCTCGTCATGACGGTGGTGCATAACCCCGAGGACGCGAGGATCCTGCATCGGCAGATCCGTGCCCTTGTGGATGCCGGTCATGAGGTCACGTACGCCGCCTCGTTCACCGCGCACGGCGTCGTCCCCAGACCTTGGGTCACCGGCGTGGACCTTCCGCGCGCCGCCCAGCGCAAGCGGGTGGCCGCGGTGTGGGCCGCGCGCCGGCTGTTCAAGCGCATGCGCGACAAGGTCGACCTCGTCCTCATCCACGACCCCGAGCTGCTGTTCGCCGTGTGGGGCGTCCGCAACAGGCCCCCCGTGGTCTGGGACGTGCACGAGGACACCCCGGCCACGCTGTCGCTCAAGCCGTGGCTCCCGGCTCCGCTGCGGCCGCCGGCGCGCTTCCTGGCACGCATGCTGGAGGGCACCGCCGAGCGGCACATGCACCTGCTGCTGGCCGAGACGGCGTACGCGGGCAGGTTCAAGGACGCCCACCTGATCGTGCCGAACGAGACCTGGGTGCCCGACTCCGTGACGCCGCCCGGCGACGACCGGGTGGTCTATCTGGGGTGGCTGTCCAGGGCCCGGGGCGTGTACGAGGCGGTCGAGGTGGCCAAGCTGCTGCAGCCGTACCGGGTGGCCGTGGAGCTGATCGGGTACGCCGACCCGCAGAGTCGCCCCATGCTCAACCAGGCCGTCACCGAGGGCCTGCTGGAGTGGCGCGACTTCATGCCCAACGACGAGGCGCTCAAGCGGCTCGACGGCGCGCTGGCCGGGTTGTCGCTGCTGCACGACGAGCCGAACTACCGGCATTCGATGCCCACGAAGATCGTCGAGTACATGGCGCACGGCATCCCGGTCATCACGACCCCGTCGCCGCGGGCGGTCGAACTGGTGGAGCGTTATGACAGCGGCGTCGTGGTGCCCTGGGAGGATCCCAAGGCGGTCGCGCAGGCCGTACTGACCCTGCGGGACGACGTACGCGAGCGGCGGGCGCAGGGCGCGCGCGGTTATGCCGCCGCCCGCGCGAACCACCACTGGCCCAACTCGGCCAAGCGGTTCGTCTCACAGCTGGAGTCCTGGGCCGGGGTCAAGCCGTAATTCTCGAGGGCGGGTAGGTTCCTGAACGTGCGCTGGCTCTTTCTGGTCGTGGGCGCAGCCATCCTGGCCATAGCCGCGACGGTGATCATCGTGCTGCCGTCCGGCGACTCCGACCCGGTGGCCGTCAAGTCACCCGTGCCGAAGCCGTCGAGCACGGAGCCGACGCCGAAGGTCAGCGAGTTCACCGATCCCTGTGGAACGTTCGACACCGGCGAGGCGGCCCCCTACGCGGTCACCGGCTACTGGATCACCCCCAAGTCGAACCCCTGCACCTGGCGCAAGCAGCTCCAGGAGATCCACCGCGTCGGCGGCGACACGATCATCAGGATCGGCTACGGCCTGCAGTTCCGCACCGTCTCCGAGGACGGGGAGATCCTGGGCAAGGACGGCACCCTTGACCCGCTCTACAAGGCGTGCGAGGAGGACGGCCTCACCTGCCACGACGCCGCCGAGCGGGACCTGCGCGCGGCCCATCCCGGCAACCGGATCGGCCGCACGTACGTCTACCGGACCGACGAGTCGTTCGGCCCGAACCTGTTCCGGTGCCCCGAGATGGAGCACCCCATCGAGGCCGGCAACCGGATCTACTACCGGCTCATCACCCAGGCCGACGGCTCCGACGACGCCACCTGCGACTTCACCAGGAAGGCCACGTCGTACGACATGATCCTGGTGGCCGGCTCGGACAAGGACAGCCTGAGCGAGCTGCTCGACCTGGGCGACCAGTTCGGCATGCGGGTCTTCCCGGCGCTGCCGCTGGCCCCGCGTGACTCCAAGACCCCGATCAGGGCCGAGCGGCGCCACCTCGGCACGCTGACCACGCTGACGCGGCGCATCCTGCAGGACTACGGCGTGCGCTTCGCCGAACGGGAGTCGCTCGGCGGCGTCTACCAGCCGTTCGAGGTCCAGATGGCCGCCACGCTGGCCACGAACCCGACGCTGGAGGTGTACGCCGACCAGCACACGATCGTCGAGCAGGAGTTGCCCGGCAAGCCCATCCTGATCAGCCCGTACCTCGACGCGCGCAAGCGGGTGGCGTTCGGGCAGACGCCGAAGCAGGTGGCGGAGGGGTTCAAGGCCCTGGTGAAGACCGGGGTGGGGATCATCGCGCCGCAGGACAGCCGGGGGACGGGCAAGGTCGGCCTGTTCTGGCCGGACGAGCGTGAGAGCGAGGTGGACGAGCGGCTGCGGCCGGTGGTGGGCGAGTCGACGTACGACACGGCGTACCACGGGTCCACGCGCGACTACTACCGCGAGATGGCGGCGGCCCGGCAGGAGATGCTCGAATCCGGCCATCAGGTGCAGCTCTGGGCGAACGTGGAGGCGTTCGAGCCGTCGGGCAAGGAGCCCTGCGCGCCACAGGGCACGCGCGGCAAGACGGACAAGGAGCGCCTGGACCAGGCGGTGACGATGGCCGGCCGTTACGTTCAGAAGATCGTCTCCTACATGTGGAGCGACTTCATGACATGTGGACAGCCGTCGCTCGAAACGGAGATATCTCAGGACTGGCAACGGCCGATCGCGGTGGACGCGATCCGGCGGCCGCGCGACGTCCAGGACGGGCTGGAGGTGCGCGGCTACAACCTGAAGGACGGCACCGTGACCGTCCAGTGGTCGGGGGGCACCAAGGAGATGGTGGTGTCGGCCGTGGGGACGCTGGACGAGGCTCCGATCGAGGAGGAGCTGCCGGAGGGGATGGCGACGGCGTGGGTGCCGTTCGACTGGAGCCTGGTGCCGGCGGGGGAATGGGTCAGGATCGGCGTCAAGGTGCCTTCGGGGAAGGCGACGACGGAGCCGCTCCACGTACGCATCGTCACGTAGGTTCGCTGGGCGCGTACGACTGCGTGTAACGTGCCCTCCATGGTCCCGAGCGTCCCGGTCAGTGTCGACCTGGTCGTGCTCACCGTACGCAACCAGGCGTTGTGCGCCCTCGTCTGGCGTCGCGACAACCCGCCGTTCCTGCGCCGCTGGTCGCTGCCCGGCGGGTTCATCCAGCTCGACGAGGACCTCCCGGCCGCCGCCCACCGCATCCTCGGCGAGCGGGCCGGTCTCCCTGGTGCGCCGGTGCACCTGGAGCAGCTCCAGACGTACGGCTACCCCGACCGCGACCCCAGGCAGCGCGTGCTCAGCGTCGCCTACCTCGGCCTCGCCCCCGACCTGCCGGCCTCGGAGAAGGCCCACATGAGCTGGCAGCCGATCGGCGCGCTCGCCGCCATGGCCTTCGACCACCGGCGCATCATGCTGGACGGGATCGAGCGGGCGAGGGCGAAGCTGGAATACACCTCGCTCGGCGCGGCCTTCTGCCCCCCGGAGTTCACCGTGGCCGATCTGCGCCGGGTCTACGAGATCGTGTGGGGCCGGCCGCTGGACCCGCGCAACTTCCACCGGAAGGTCACCAAGGCCGAGGGCTTCCTGCTGGAGACCGGCGGCACGACGACGAGGGACGGCGGGCGCCCGGCCAAGCTCTACTGCCGGGGCCCGGCCGAGCTGCTCCACCCGCCCATGCTCCGCAGCCTCAAGGAGTGACCCGGCCGGCGATGATCCGCGCGCACTCCAAGGACTCGGTGCGCGTGGTGTCCACCTCCACGTCGTAGAACACGCCCCGGTGCACCAGCTCGGCCTGCGACTCGGCCATCCCGGCGACCCGGTCGCCCCGGGCGATCTCGCGGCCCGCCGCCACCGCCCCGTCGCACCGGACGCCGACCCACAGCACGTCCAGCCCGGCGAGCACCTTCTGCCACCCCTCCTGGGAGTGCGCTCCACCGAGGAAGACGTCATCGATGATCACCCGGGCGCCCGCTCGGACCATCGCGGCCGTGCCCTCCATCCACGCCTTCTGCAGCGTCCGGAACTCCGGACCGACGTTCACCCCACCGTCCGGGGCGAACTCGATCCCACCGTCCGAGTTCCGCATGGACGCGGGCAACGAGTCGACGAACGCGTCGATCGCGGCGGCCAGCCACGGGTCCGGCAGGACGGCCTGCAGGCAGCGCAGGATTCCCGACTTGCCCGAGCTCGACCCGCCATTCAGCACGATCACCTGAGTTGTCACCGCACCACCCTAGCCACGGTGAGAGAGGAGCCCGGGCCGGGTCCGCCAGTCGACCGGCGTCTCCTCGTAGAGCGGGTGGACGCGGCTGGTGCCCCCCACGCGGAGGACCGGCGTGTGATCGGAGCCGGGCAGCCGTACGACCTCCGGCGCGGGCCGTCCCGCGCGCTCGGCGGACGCTCTGCCCGCGCAGGTAGGCGGACACGCGTCCACGTCCGTTCCACGGAGGGATCATGACATGCCGTCGTGGACCTCCGGCGGGGGCAGGTAGGGCCTGAAGTGGTCGGCCACGAGGTCGGCCACGGCGCCGGCGTCCTGGGAGCCGTCGACCTCGATCACCCGGATGCCCAGGCGGCGGGCGGAGCGGACGGCGTCCTCGGCGACGAGACGGTCCCGCTCCAGCCGGTTGCGCTGGGCCCGGGCCGGGTCGCTGACCTCATGGCCGAAGGCGGTCCGGGAGAGCTCGCGGAGCTGGCGGTCGCGGAAGGCCGGGGCGGGCACCATGACGACCATCTGCCCGAGCGAGCCGGCGATCGGGGCCACCAGCTCGGGGCGCAGCCCCCAGCCCTCGGCGATGACGGGCCGCCCGGAGACCAGGGCGCGCAGATCGTCCAGGGCCCATTCGAACCGGACGGGGAAGCCGGCCAGCGTCTCCTCGGCCATGTCCGCCGGAGTGGTGTCCACCCAGACCTGTTCGAGGTCCGGGCCTTCGGGTGGCCGGCCGAGCTCGACGCGACGGGCGATCCGGCGGTCGTTGTGGCCGCGGGCGTCGTGGTAGTCGTAGTGGTAGGCGGTCAGCCCGTACCGTACGGCCAGCAGCCGGGCGACGGTGGACTTCCCGGCCCACTGCCCGCCACCGATCCACAACACCCGGCGAAGCGTGCCGAAGGGGTCCCAAACCTCAGTGCTCACGTAGCTGATCATGTCATTGCGACCCCAGGCGGACCCGGTTGTCCGAAAGTCGCACACGAACGCTGGACGTTCGACCGAGGCGGGACCCGGGCGGGTGCCGGGAGCATGGGCGGCATGAAATTCAAGATCATGTACGCCGTCGGCGTCGCCGGCCTGCTCGCCCTCCTCACGACCGCGCCGGCCCAGGCACACACCGAACCCGCTCCCGGCCAGGCCCTGGCGCTCCCCGCGCCGACCGGTTCCCGGCCCGTGGGTACGGTCAGCCTGCACCTGGTGGATCGCGACCGCCCCGACCCCTGGGTGCCCGCGGCGAAGGCCAGGGAGCTCATGGTCTCGCTGTGGTACCCGGCGAGGAAGGGGACCGGCCCGGCCGCTCCGTACATGACCCGCGAGGAGGCCGCGGCCCTGCTGGAAGGCCAGAACGTGACCGGCGTCCCGGCGGAGGCGGTCAGCGGCACCAGGACACACGCCGTCACCGGGGCCCGTCCGGCCGGGCGCAAGGGCTCGCTGCCGCTGGTCGTGCTCTCACCCGGGTTCACGATGTCGCGCTCGTCATTGACCGGCCTCGCCGAGGAGCTGGCCAGCCGGGGTTACGTGGCCGCCGGCATCGACCACGTCCACGAGTCGTACGGGACGAGCCTGCCCGGCGACCGGCTGGCCGGTTGCGCGGCCTGCGCGGAGCAGGAGGCCGACCCGTGGGCGTTCGGCGCCAAGGCGGTCAAGGGGCGGCAGGCGGACGTGTCGTTCGTGCTCGACCGGTTGCTCGGGAGGCACCCGGTATGGCAGGGTGCCAGGCTCATCGACCGCTCGCGCGTCGGCATGGCCGGTCACTCGCTCGGCGGTGCCGGCACGTCGTGGACGATGCTGAAGGATTCGCGCGTGCGGGCCGGCGTCAACATGGACGGCACCTTCTTCGTGCCCGTCCCCGAGCAGGGGCTGGCGCGGCCGTTCATGGTGATGGGCGCGGGCAAGGTGCACGAGCCGGGCGGCCAGGACTTCACCTGGGGCCGCGACTGGGCGCGCATGACGGACTGGAAGCGCTGGCTCACGCTGGAGGGCGGTGACCACGCCTCCTTCACGGACTACCCGCTGCTCACCGACCAGTCGGCCAGGGACCTGGAGATCACCCGTGCGTACGTGGCCGCCTTCATGGACCGGCACCTGCGCGACCGCGCCCAGCCGCTGCTGGACGGGCCCTCCGCCGCCTTCCCCGAGGTCGCGTTCTGGAAGTGAGCTCCACGCGGGCTCCCGGGTGATGCTTCACCCCGCCGCGCCTTCTAAGGTGATGGCATGCCTTGTTTCCGCCAGATCCTGGACACCATGGCTGCCTACAAGCCGGGCAAGGCGGTCGCCGGCCCCGACGGGCGGTCGTACAAGCTGTCGTCCAACGAATCCCCGTACGACCCGCTGCCCTCCGTGGTCGAGGCCATCGCCGAGGGCGCGCGGCAGATCAACCGCTATCCCGACCCCGGCGCCGTCCAGCTCACCGAGGCCATCGCGGGGCGCTTCGGCGTGCCGGCCGAGCACGTCGCGCTCGGGGCCGGGTCGGTCACGGTGGCGCAGCAGCTGTTCGAGGCGGTGGGGGAGCCGGGGGCCGAGGTCGTCTACGCCTGGCGGTCCTTCGAGGCCTACCCGCTGCTCGCCGACCTGGCCGGTGTGAAGTCGGTCATGGTGCCCCTGGCGGGCGAGGACCACGACCTGGACGCCATGGCCGACGCGATCACCGATCGCACCCGCATGGTGTTCGTGTGCAACCCGAACAACCCCACGAGCACCGCCGTCCGGCGGGGGGCGCTGGAGGCGTTCCTGGCGCGGGTGCCCGAGGACGTGCTGGTGGTGCTGGACGAGGCCTACCGCGAATACGTGCGCGACGAGGACGTCCCCGACGGCCTCACCCTCTACCGCGACCGGCCCAACGTCTGCGTCCTGCGCACCTTCTCCAAGGCGTACGGGCTGGCGGGCCTGCGCGTCGGCTACCTGATCGCGCCCGAGCCGGTGGCGACCGCCGTCCGCAAGACGATCATCCCGTTCGCGGTCAACCACCTCGCCCAGGTCGCGGCCATCGCCTCGCTGAAGGCCGAGGACGAGCTGCTGGAGCGGGTCGAGCGGGTGGTCAAGGAGCGCACCCGCGTCCGCGAGGCGCTCATCGCCCAGGGCTGGACGGTGCCGCCGACCGAGGCGAACTTCGTCTGGCTCAGGCTCGGTGAGCGCACCCTCGACTTCGCCGCCGCCTGCGCGGTGGAGGGCGTGGCCGTGCGGCCGTTCTCGCCGGAGGGTGTGCGCGTGTCGATCGGCTCACCCGAGGCCAACGACGCCTTCCTGGCCGCCGCCAAGGAGTTCCCTCACTAGACCCGTTCCCCGCCGCGTCCCTCCTCGAAGGACCGCACCGAAGTGCGGTGGGAGGGGAGCGGGGCTAGGAGACCGTGACCTCTTCAGGGACGGGAGCCCTGGACTTCGCGCGTCGCTCGGTGGACACCACCAGGGCGACGCCGACCAGGATCACCAGCCCGCCGAGGATGATCTGCACCGTGACGTGCTCGTTCACCACGAGCACGCCGAGCAGCACGGCCACGACCGGGTTGACGTACGCGTACGTCGACACCAGCGAGATCGGCGCGTTGCCCAGCAACCACGTGTACGCGGTGAACCCGACCAGCGAGCCCACCAGCACCAGGTACGCCAGCGCCGCCCACGACCGCCCCGAGATGGCGGCCAGGTCGACCCGCTCCCCGATCGTGGTGCCGACCAGGGCCAGCCCGGCCCCGCCGACCAGCATCTCGACGGTGCTGGCCGCCCACACGTTGGGCGGCATCGGGATCCGCGCCGACAGGAACGAGCCGATCGACCACGACAGCGAGGCCACCAGGATCACCACGATGCCGGTCGTGCCGGCGCTCTCGCCCCCGCCGTTCAGCGACAAAGCCGCCACACCGCCGAACCCGACCAGCACCCCGGCCAGCGTCAGCACGGCGGGCCGGTCCCTGACGGCGATCCTGAAGATCACCAGCCACAGCGGCACCGACGCCACGAGCAGCGCGGCCAGGCCGCTGGAGATGTGCTGCTCGGCCACGGCGACCATGCCGTTCCCGCCGGTCAGCAACAGCAGCCCGACGAGCGCGGCGCCACCGAACTGGCGCGGCGACATCCGGAACGCCGCCGTCCCCTTCCTGATCAGCAGGAAACCGGCGAGCAGCAGGGCGGCCGTGACGAACCGGAAGGCGCCGTGCAGCAGCGGCGGCATGGTCTCGATGGCGATCCTGATGCCGAGGTACGTCGAGCCCCACACCACATAGACGATCGCCAGAGCGCCCCAGACCAACAAGGGGGAACGATTGTCAGTAGCGTTTGCACTCATGGCTCATGACCCTACCGGGCGACTCCGACAAAAGCCTGCGGGTATCAGACTTCGAGATATGGCGGGATATTATCGATAGGCGGCTTTCACGCCGCTGTCGGGTCCCCGGGCGCGCTTGGCAGGATGCTCGGCATCCCCACGGTCATCCCGACGTTCAAGGAGACGCCTGATATGTCACACTCATCCGCCGTCATGTCGGCCCCGGCCGCTGACCCCGCCGCCGCCGTCGCGCACTTCGCCGCCCGCCTGTCTTTTGAGACCGACGTCTCCGACGTGGCCGCCGACCTGGCCGCCGCCACCCCGGGCCTGGTCGTCGTCGACTCGCGCAGCCGGGAGAGCTGGGACCAGGGCCACGTCCAGGGCGCAGTACACCTCCCGACGGCCGAGATCGCGGCCAGGGCCGCCACGACGGTTCCCGCGGACGCCATGGTCGTCACGTACTGCTGGGGTCCCGGCTGCAACGGCGCCACCCGGGCCGCCCTGGAGTTCGCCAGGCTGGGTTACCGGGTCAAGGAGATGATCGGCGGCTTCGAGTACTGGGCCAGGGAGGGGTTCCCGGTGGAGACCGCGTCGGGCGTCACCCGCCACCAGGTGGACGCGCTCACGGCTCCGACATCCGGCATCGCCTGCGCCTGCTGACCCGGTGCTCCACCCTTGCGCGAAAGACGCTTCCTGCACCCCTACAGCCCCGCGTAGCCCCCTTCTCCTACGGGGACACGACCCGCTATATCCCGCGAATCAGCCCGAAACCCGATCGATCAGTACCAAGAACGCGGTCCGGCTGCTCGAAACGGCCCGGAACCCAACGGAACCGTTCAATCAAGAACGCCATCTCTCAACGCACCCCAGGCGGAGAGCTGGCGCCGGAAAATTTGGTGCCCCCGTCCGAATCCCATCGATCGGGGGCGTCCGTGAACATACCCCCATCTACACGGGTCAACCAATTAGTTCACAAGAGTCAATGCTCAAGTTCGCGAAGCTGACACCTTCGGTCAATGCCAACGTCACGCCGAGGCAGACCCACCGCGCCGAGCACGGCGGGCCTGTCCCTTCCCCGCCAGGTCAGCGGGGTCCGAGCTTCTCCACGATCAGCCGGTAGAGCTGCCGTGGTCGCCCGGGCTGAGGCGTACGGTTCGGCGGTAGCGGCCACGCGAGTCCCTCGTCAACCAACGTGCGCAGCAACCGCCGGGCCGTACGCGGTGTGACCCCGAGCATCTTGCCCGCGCCCTCCGCGTCGACGACCGTGTCGCCTCCTTCGAGCTTGGCCGCCAGCCGGGCCAGCACCTCCACCCCCTTCGGCTTGAGGGCGGTGGCCCCGGTGGGCGGCATGCGCGGAGCCGGGATGAGTGCCCGGCCCTCGCGGTCCACCGCGAATCCCTGTGCCTGCTTGCCCGCCTGCGTGCGGGCGAGTGCGGCCCTGGCGTGCGACTCGGCGTCGTGCGTCGTGCGTCCCATCCCCACACCGACCTCGACCGCCAGCCCCAGCTCGTCCCTGATCCTGGCCGCGAACGGCAACACCCTGAACCCGTCCGTCGCCGCCGCGATCGAGCCCCTGGTGGCCGTCACCAGGTAGCTGTGATCGTCGATGGGCCAGACGGTGGCGTTGATCCGGTTCGCCTCCTGGACCAGGAGCCGGTGCAGCGACAGCCGCAGCTCGTCGCGCCAGTAGCGGGGCGCGGCGCGGCGCACGGGTTCGCGCAGCGTCGGCACCTCCACCAGCACCACGGTGAGCTGTGACTCCTCCAGCCGGTGGTGCGCCCCGAGCAGCGCCGCTGTGTGCAGCGCCGTACGGACCGCCCCCGAGGTCGGCCTGATCCTGATGACCGGTACGCCCGCGGCATGCAGGCGTTCGGCCACCGCGGGCAGGCACGTCAGAGCCCCCGTGGTCGCACCCTGACGGGCCAGGCGTTCGTGGTAGGCCGCGATCGTGCCGGTGGCTCCCGGCTCGTCGCGGCTGTGCACGTCCGCGGCGGGGATGCCGAGGTCGGTGTACGCCTCCTCGACATCGGCCCTGCTGACCACGTCGATGCTGACCTTCTGGGGATCCATGCGGGTGTCCAGCGCGGCCTTGGCCAGCGCCGCCACCAGTGCTGCTCCACCGAGCTGCACGTACGTCGCGGGCATCGTCAGCACGCCGGAACGCCTGGCCAGGTCATAGGGAACCGGGCTGGCGAACAGGCATGCGTCGACACCGGGACCGAGCCTCGTCACCTTGTCGGGCGCCTCCTGCTCATCGCGGTAGGCGGCCGCCACCAAGCGACACGGCAGCGGTGCCGCGGCGTGACCCATCAGCATGACTCGCTCGACCAGGTCGTGGGGTCCGACCACGCCGATGGTGAGGTCCGGTGTCATGGCGCCCGGGCGTGACACTCGGGGAGTTTCTTCGGCCCTCTCGACCAATGTTCGTCCCATCCTGCCGTCCGTTGCAGTGCTCTCTTTTGGAACGATCGCTCGCGGGGGCCGTAATGTCACGCCCGACTTTTCCGGAAAGCCGTTCTGGTTGACCGCCCGACAAGATGTCTTAGCAGCTCAACGCGGTATTCTTCGCGTTTTTTAGCGCTCGGAAATCTCTCGTGTAATGTCCGCGCCGAGCGCACGCATTCGAGCGGCGAGATGCGCGTGGCCGCGATCGATGAGGTATCCCGAGTCGATCACGGTCTCGCCTTCGGCCGCCAGTCCGGCGAGCACGAGCGCGATCCCCGAGCGAAGGTCGTGGGCCGTCACCTCGGTGCCGGTGAGCGGCGTGCGGCCGCGTACGATCGCCCGGCTGTCGTCCACCTCCACGTTCGCGCCCATCTTGTTCAGCTCGCCGGCCAGCGCGAACCGGCCGTCGAAGATGCGCTCGTGGATGTAGCTGGTGCCGTCGGCGAGCGCCGCGACGGTCATCATCGGCGACTGCAGGTCGGTGGCGAACCCGGGATAGGTGTCGGTGATGATGTTGATCGGCCGCAGCGGGCCCTCGCAGCGCACATGCAGCACCGCGCCCTGGCGGTGGAACTCGACGCCCATCTGCTCCAGCTTGTAGCGGACGACGCCCAGGTCGAGGCCGGTGCCCACGAGGCTGACCTCGCCCCCGGTGATCGCCGCCGCCATCGCGAACACGCCCGCGTCGAGCCGGTCGGGCATCACCGTGTGCTCGACCGCGTGCAGCTCCTCGACGCCTTCCACGGTGATGAAACCGGTGCCGCCGCCGCTGATGCGCGCGCCCATCTTGGTGAGCATGTCGATGACGTCGAGCACCTCGGGCTCCAGCGCCGCGTTCTCGATCACGGTGGTGCCCTTGGCCAGGGCGGCGGCCATGATGAGGTTCTCGGTGCCGGTGTGGGACGGGGTGTCGAGATAGAGCGTGGCGCCGGTCAGCCCGGACGCCTTGACGTGGATGACGGTCTCGCCCTCGTCCACGATCGCGCCCAGCCGCTTGTAGCCGAGGTAGTGGAAGTCGAGGTTGCGGCTGCCGAGGTTGCAGCCGCCGACCCCTTCCACGACCGCCTCGCCGAGGCGGTGCAGCAGCGCGGGGGTGAACAGGACCGAACCGCGGAACCGCCTGGCGATCTCGGCGGGCAGCACGGGGCTGTTCACCCTGGAGGCGTCGATGACCAGCGTGCGCTCGGACTCGTGCAGCTCGACGTACGCCCCGATCGCCTCGGCCAGCTCGACCGCGCGGCGGACGTCTTCGATGATCGGCACGTTGCGCAGGACGGTGCGGCCCTTCGGGGCGAGCAGAGCCGCACCGATCATGGGCAGCACGGCGTTCTTCGCGCCCTGGATGAACGCGGTTCCACGCAGTGCGTTGCCACCGCGCACGCGGTAACGGACCATTCGTGCGGCTCCTTGAAATCAACGGTGAGGCTCGATCGGGCCAACAGTAGTCGCTCACACCACATGACCCAGCCGAATCATCCGCTAAAGGGAACCCCCGTGACGCGCTCATACGCTTCTAGGTATCGCTGCCTGGTGCGCTCGACCACCTCGTCGGGAAGCCGAGGTGGGGGGTTTCCGGAGGATTTGTCCCATCCGGATTCGGGCGACAACAACCAATCGCGTACAAATTGCTTGTCAAAAGAAGTCTGTGAACGGCCCGGCTGCCATTCGTCGGCCGGCCAGAAACGCGACGAGTCGGGCGTGAGCACCTCGTCCCCCAGCGTCAGCACGCCGTCGGCGTCCCAGCCCAGCTCGATTTTCGTGTCGGCCAGGATGATGCCCCGCTCGCGGGCGATCTCCGCGCCGCGCGTGTAGACGGCCAGCGTGATCCGCCGCAGCTCCGCCGCGGTCTCCGCGCCGACCTCGGCCACGACCTGCTCGTACGAGATCGGCTCGTCGTGCTGCCCCGCGGGCGCCTTGGAGGACGGCGTGAAGATCGGCTCGGGCAGCCGCGACCCGTCCTCCAGCCCCGGAGGCAGCGCGACCCCGGACACCGTGCCGTCGGCGCGGTATTCGTTCAGCCCGCCGCCCGCCAGGTAACCCCTGGCCACGCACTCGACCTGGACCATCCGCAGCGGCTTGCACAGCACGCTGCGGGAGTCGTCGCCGCGCGCCACGATGTGGTTGGGCACGATGTCCTTGAGCTGGTCGAACCACCACAGCGACATCTGCGTGAGGATGGCCCCCTTGTCGGGGATGTCAGGCTCCATGACGTAGTCGAAGGCCGAGATCCGGTCGGAGGCGACCATGAGCAGCAGGCCCTCGTCGGTCTCGTACAGATCCCGGACCTTGCCGGAGTGAACGTGCTTCATGGGGCGATGTCCGTCCTGTAGTGGGAGCCGCGCAGCTCGATCCGGCCGGCGAGGTCGTAGGCCGCCCGGCGCGCGCTCTCCTGGTCGGGCCCGTGCCCGATCACGCTGAGCACCCGCCCGCCGCTGGACACCACGTCGTCACCGGCTCGCTTCGTGCCGGCGTGCAGCACGTAGGCGTGCTCGGTCTCCTGCAGCCCGGTGATCACGTCGCCCTTGACCGGCGACTCCGGATAGCCCTCGGAGGCGATCACCACGCACACGGCCGAGCCGCCCTTGAACACCGGGTCGAGCCCCAGCTCACCGGTCGCGCTGGCCATCAGCAGCCCGCCCAGCGGCGTCTCCAGCCGGTCGAGCAGCACCTGCGTCTCCGGGTCGCCGAACCGCGCGTTGAACTCGATGACCTTCGGCCCCTTCGTCGTCAGGGCCAGCCCCACGTAGAGCACCCCCTGGTACGGCAGCCCGCGCCGCGCCAGCTCACCGATCGTCGGGTGCACGACCTCCCGCATGACCTGCTCGGTCAGCCCTTCGGGCGCCCACGGGAGCGGCGTGTAGGAGCCCATGCCGCCGGTGTTGGGCCCCTCGTCGCCGTCGTGGGCCCGCTTGAAGTCCTGCGCCAATTGCAGCGGCACGGCGGTGCTCCCGTCGCACAGCGCGAACAGCGACACCTCGGGCCCGTCGAGGAACTCCTCGATCACCACCCGATCGCACGCCCGCGCGTGCGCGAGCGCCTGCTCCCGGTCCTCGGTGACGACGACGCCCTTACCCGCGGCCAGCCCGTCGTCCTTGACCACGTAGGGCGCTCCGAACTCGTCGAGTGCCGCCGCGGCCTCCTCCTCGGTCTCGCACGTCCTGGCCCGCGCGGTCGGCACGTCGGCGGCGCGCATGATCTCCTTGGCGAACGCCTTGGACCCCTCGATCATGGCCGCGTCGCGGGACGGCCCGAAGCAGGCGAAGCCCGCCTCGCGCACCGCGTCGCTCACCCCCGCCACGAGGGGCGCCTCGGGACCCACCACCACGAGGTCGACCCGCAGGCGCTCGGCCAGCTCGGCCACCTCGCCGGGGTCGAGGGGGTCGACGGGGTGGGTGGTCGCGACCTCCTCTATGCCAGGGTTGCCTGGCGCACAGTGGAGCTCGCTGACCTGGGGATCGAGGCTGAGTGACCGGCACAGGGCGTGCTCACGCCCTCCGGAACCAATGACTAGAACGCGCACGCGCTCCATTGTCGCAGGCCCGCCGCCTGGCGCAGGCGCCGGTGGCCAGGACACCAAATGCCGGAACAGGCAGGAAACTTTGTGGAGTTCTACCTGAGCTCGAGGCCGCCGGACGAGTATGGTCGGAAAGGTTCACCCGCCTGTGGTAAGTTAGGGCGGCTTTGCGGCGTCCCTTGTGATTGGAGGTGGTCCGGGATGAATCCTGGTGATCCCAGCAGTACGTGCTTCCACACGTACGGCCTGCGTACCCCCGACCACTCCAATCCGGCAGCCTGATCGTGCCTCCACGTTTGCATGTTGATTGAGGTGACTTTTCGTCGCGCGTGGAGCGTGCCAGGTCGGGCGGAAAGGGACTTCCATGCGCTCGTCCACGCTTTTCCGTCGCATCAACCGTCACCCTGTGCAGCCGCGCGTCGCGCACTCGCTCCCGAAGCCGGTGCGTGAGGTCTGCGTGCCGCCCGTGGACTCCATAGTCGAGTTCGGCGCCTACGTCCTCGGCAAGAAGGTCTCCGCGTCGGGCATCACCGAGGCGCTCGACCTCGTACGCGAGCACAACAGGACTTCCGACGGCGCCAACGCCTTCGTCTGGGTCGGCCTGCACGAGCCGGCGGCCCCCGAGGTGGAGTGGCTCTCCGAGGTCTTCGGCCTGCACCCGCTGGCCGTCGAGGACGCCGTCAAGGCCCACCAGCGCCCCAAGGTCGAGCGGTACGGCGAGTCGCTGTTCATGGTGCTCAAGACCATCGCCTACCTCGACCACGACGAGCTGACCGCCAACAGCGAGATCACCGCCACCGGCGAGATCATGGTGTTCCTCGGCGTGGACTTCGTGGTGACCGTGCGGCACGGCGAGCACTGCCCGCTCACCGTGGTCCGCGAGCGCCTCGAGGACAAGCCCAAGCTGATGAACCGCGGCCCCGCGGGTGTCCTGCACGCCATCTCCGACCACGTGGTCGACCAGTACCTGCAGGTGGCCGACCTCATGCAGCTGGAGCTGGAAGAGGTCGAGGCGACGGTGTTCGCGGACGTCAGCTCCCGCGACATCAACCGGATCTACCAGCTCAAGCGGGAGATGCTGGAGATGAAGCGGGGGATCATGCCGCTGCAGGCCCCGCTGTCCGCGCTGCCCCAGCGCCGCGTCATCCCCTCGGAGATGCGCGAGTATTTCCGTGACGTCGGCGACCACCTGTCGCGCGTGTGCGAGCAGGTCGAGTCCTCCAACGAGCTGTGCAGCTCGATACTGCAGGCTGCGCTGGCCCGCTCGAACGCCCTGGCCAACGAGGACATGCGCAAGATCTCGTCCTGGGTGGCCATCCTGGCCGTGCCCACGATGATCGCCGGCATCTACGGGATGAACTTCGACTTCATGCCGGAGACCAAGCAGGTCTGGGGCTATCCGGCGGTGCTGGCCGTCATGGTCACGGCCTGTGTCCTGCTGCATCGTGGCTTCCGCCGCAACGGCTGGCTCTAGACCCCCACGGGCCTGAGCGGGCCGACCGGCTCGGGCAGGTCCAGCCCCCGCTCCCGCCACAGCTCCCGCATCCTGTCGGGGTAGTCGGTGACGATCCCCGCCGCCCCCAGATCCAGCATCCTGGCCGCGAGCCCGGGCTCGTTGACGGTCCACACCGCCACGTCGAGCCCGGCGGCCGCCGCCTGCGCCATCAGCGCCTCGTCCACCATGACGTGCTCGGGCGAGAGCGTGGTCGCACCGGCGTCGCGCGCCGCGGCGGGCACGTCGTCGTCCACACCCTCGTTCCAGTGCAGGGTGTCCAGCTCGATCAGCGCGAAGCGCCGCGTGCCGGGGGCCAGCTCGGCGGCGTGCGTGATGACGCGCCAGTCGAAGCTGAGGATGGCCACGTTGCCGAGCCGGCCGTGCCGGTCGAGCTCCTCGACGACCAACTCGGTGAAGAGCCGGGGATCGGCCGTGAGCTTCGGCCGCGTCGGGTCGGACTTCAGCTCGACGTGCAGCCGGACGTCCTCCGCCTCGTAGGCGTTCACCAGTCCGAGCACGGCGCCGAGCGTCGGCATCCGGGTCTCGGGCATGGGCACCTGTGTCAGCGCGAACGGGTCGTCTGGGTGCCGAGGCAGCCGCACGCCCACGTCGAGCGTGCGCAGCTGCGCCAGGGTCAGCGCGTTGATCGGCTTGCCGACATACGGGTAGAGCGGGTCGCCGGCGTGCAGCGGCCGCCTGTCGGCGCTCGTCACGGCGGAGACCGTGAGATCGTGCGTGAGCACGAGCCGGCGGTCGGCGGTGAGCGCGACGTCGAGCTCGAGCGCGTGCACGCCGAGCTCCATCGTGCGGCTCATCCCCGGCAGGGTGTTCTCCGGCCAGAGGCCGCGAGCCCCTCGGTGACCATGAATCTCAACGCGCACAACCGGGACCCTACCTGGCGGGAGGCACGTCTAGGCGGTGCCACGCCGTGTCCTTTTTATCCTGCTACGCCCGGTCGTGTGGTTCCAGCCAGACAATAGGCTGTTCTCCATGACGGAGGTTCTCAAAACGGCCCATTCCGCAACAGTTCGGGCATGGGTCGAAGGATGGGTCATCTCCCGCAACGCTCCCAGCCCCGTACGCGAGCCCTGGGGCCTGCGCGTGGACGTCGGCCTGCCCGGCCACGTGGCCCGCCACGTCGTGGCCGCCCCCACCCCCGAGACCCTTCAGCACCTGACGGCCACGCTCACCACCCCGGGCACCTGGCTCAAGCTGTGCGCGCCGCCCGAGGCCGTCGCGCCGCTGCTGCCGCCGCGCTGGGCCGTCCAGGACCCGGAGTTCATGATGACCGCGCCCCTGACCCGCGCCGCCACGACAGCCGCCCCAGCAGCCGACACGTCAGCCGCCGCGGCGGCCACCGCCGGGGCACCGTCCGGCTACACCCTGGCCGTCACCACCCGGTCGGGCGTCACGGCGGTGCGGCTGCTCACGGCGGCGGGCGAGGTCGCGGCGCGGGGACAGTACGCGGTCGCGGGCCGGACGGCGGTCGTGGACCAGGTCGAGACGGCGGGCAACCACCGCCGCCGCGGCCTCGGCACGGTCGTCATGAGGACGATCGCGGCCGGGGCCGCCTCGATGGGGGCGCGCACAGGCGTCCTGGTGGCCACCGCCCAGGGCCAGGCCCTGTACGAGACGCTGGGCTGGACCCTGCACACCCCGATGACGGCGGCCGTCTTGACCTCTTGACCGGTGGCCTCTAGACCAGGGGGCGCACCACGATGGTCTGGTCGCGGCCCGGGCCGACGCCGATGGCCGAGATCGGCGCCCCGCTCATCTCCTCCAGCGTCCGCACGTACGCCTGCGCGTTCGGCGGCAGGTCCTCGAACGACTTGGCGCTGGAGATGTCCTCCTGCCAGCCGGGGAACTCCTCGTAGATCGGCTTGGCGTGGTGGAAGTCGGTCTGCGTCATGGGGATCTCGTCGTGACGCACGCCGTCGACCTCGTAGGCCACGCACACCGGGATCCGCTCCAGGCCGGACAGCACGTCGAGCTTGGTCAGGAAGTAGTCGGTGATGCCGTTGATCCGGGTGGCGTAGCGGGCGATCACCGCGTCGAACCAGCCGCAGCGCCGGTTGCGGCCGGTCGTGACGCCGTACTCGCCGCCGGTCTGGCGCAGCCACTCGCCCATCTCGTCCGTCAGCTCGGTCGGGAACGGGCCCGAACCGACACGGGTGGTGTACGCCTTCAGGATCCCGATGATCTTCGTGAGCCGGTTCGGCGGGATGCCGGCCCCCGCGCACGCGCCGCCCGCCGTGGGCGACGACGACGTCACGAACGGGTAGGTGCCGTGGTCGATGTCGAGCAGCGTTCCCTGCCCGCCCTCAAGCAGCACGAACTTGTCCTCGTCCAGCGCCTTCGCCAGCACCAGCGAGGTGTCGGCGATGTGCGGCTTGAGGCGCTCGGCGTAGGCCAGGTACTCGTCCAGGACCGCCGCGGGGTCGATCCCGCGCCGGTTGTAGACCTTGGTCAGCACCTGGTTCTTCTCGGTCAGCGCGACCTCGATCTTCTTCGCCAGGATGCCGGGGTCGAGCAGGTCCTGCACGCGCACGCCCATACGGGCGATCTTGTCGCCGTACGCGGGCCCGATGCCGCGGCCCGTGGTGCCGATCCTGGCCTTGCCCAGGTAGCGTTCGGTCACCTTGTCGAGGGCCTTGTGGTGCGGCATGATCAGGTGCGCGTTCGACGAGATCAGCAGGCGTTCGGCGGAGATGCCCCGCGCGGCCAGCCCGTCGATCTCGCTGAGCAGCACGCCCGGGTCGATCACCACGCCGTTGCCGATGACCGGCACCACCTCCGGCGACAGGATCCCCGTGGGGAGCAGGTGCAGCGCGTATTTCTGATCACCGATGACCACGGTGTGTCCCGCGTTGTTGCCCCCCTGATAGCGGACGACGTAGTCGACGTCGCCACCGAGCAGGTCGGTGGCCTTGCCCTTGCCCTCATCGCCCCACTGGGCACCAACGAGAACGGCAGCCGGCATGGTTCAGTCTCCCGAGCACAAAACGAAAACCCCTGACGCAAGCGCGACAGGGGCTCTTGCGTAGAGAGACTACCCGAACGTGCCTATTCGTCCCAAGGGCTAGCCCTTGGTCAGCGCGTCGTAGCCCGATTCCGTGCTGTCCTTGAGGAACTGCAGGCACCGCTCGGCCTCGTCCTTCTCGCCGATCGCCTGGGCGGCCCTGGACAGCGAGTAGAGGCAGCGCAGGAACCCCCGGTTCGGCTCGTGCTCCCACGGGATGGGCCCGTGCCCCTTCCAGCCGCTGCGCCGCAGCTGGTCGAGCCCGCGGTGGTAGCCGGTACGGGCGAAGGCGTAGGAGGTCACGGCGTGCCCCTGGGCGAAGTATTCCTCCGCGAGCACGGCCCACGCCGTCGGGTAGGCGGGGAAACGGGCGGCCACGTCGGCGGCCTTGGCCCCGGCTTCGAGCGCCTCCCTGGCCTCGGGCAGGTCCGGCAGGTGAGTCGGGGGCGGCCCGGCGAGAAGGTTATCCATAGGACAAGTCATACCCGCCGAGCCGCCGAAGTGGCTAGGAGATCTTCGTCCCAGCGCTCTTGAGGCTCTGGCATGCCTCCACGACGCGGGCGGCCATCCCGGCCTCCGCGGCCTTGCCGTAGGAGCGCGGGTCGTAGGTCTTCTTGTTGCCCACGTCGCCGTCCACCTTGAGCACGCCGTCGTAGTTCTTGAACATGTGCTCCGCGATCGGGCGGGTGAAGGCGTACTGCGTGTCGGTGTCGACGTTCATCTTGACGACGCCGTAGGAGATGGCCTCGTGGATCTCGTCGAGCAGCGAGCCGGAGCCGCCGTGGAAGACCAGGTCGAACGGCTTGTCCTTGCCGTACTTGGCGCCCACCGCGTCCTGGATCTCCTTCAGCACGCTCGGCCGCAGCTTCACGTGACCCGGCTTGTAGACGCCGTGCACGTTGCCGAACGTGGCCGCCAGCATGTAGCGGCCCTTGTCGCCGATGCCCACGGCCTCGGCCGTGGCCAGCGCGTCCTCGGCGGTCGTGTAGAGCTTCTCGTTGATCTCGCCGACGACGCCGTCCTCCTCGCCGCCGACCACGCCGATCTCCATCTCCATGATGATCCGCGCCCTGGCGCACTTCTCGATGAGCTCCTTGGCGATCTCCAGGTTCTCCTCGAGCGGCACGGCGGAGCCGTCCCACATGTGCGACTGGAAGAGCGGGTCGAGGCCCTTGGCGACCCGCTCCAGGGAGATGTCGATCAACGGCCGCATGAAGCCGTCGAGCTTGTCCTTCGGGCAGTGGTCGGTGTGCAGCGCGATCGTGACCGGATATTTGGCGGCCACCACCCTCGCGTACTCGGCCAGCGCCGTCGCGCCCGTGACCATGTCCTTGACCGTGGCCCCCGAGAGGAACTCGGCACCGCCGGTGGATACCTGCACGATGCCGTCGCTCTCGGCCTCGGCGAAGCCGCGCAGGGCGGCGTTCAGCGTCTGCGAGGACGTCACGTTGATCGCCGGGTAGGCGAATCCGCCGGCCTTCGCCCGGTCGAGCATCTCAGCGTAGACCTCTGGAGTCGCAATAGGCATGATTCATCTCCCTGAGAAGTTACGGCTTCGCGCCAGGGCCCAGTATCCCGGCTCACTACCCGCTGTGGTAGAGACAACG